>CAZCAL010000269.1:0-2101 GCA_964496625.1 uncultured Verrucomicrobiaceae bacterium
TGGATCGACACGAAGGCGCGCACCATCCGCACCACCGCCACCAAGGCAGACGGCAGCGCCGCAGACCCGGCCATGGAGATCATGCAAGGACTACTCTCGGCCGACACGGCCAAATTCGCTGCGCAGTTCCGCATCCTCTCCGCGAAAACCGCTGAATCACCTGGGGCGTGGGACATTGAGCTAGATCCCCGCGACCGCCGCACCTCCATTGCCGTCAAGACCATCGAACTGCGAGTGACTCCAGAGACCGGTGCTCTGCACTTCTTCTCCGTCTTCATGCGCGATGGATCGATCCTCACCACCCGCGTTCTCCAAGCTCAAACAGACCAACCCATCCCCCCTGCCGCATTCACCTTTGATACCAGCGGATTCCGCACCCTCAACGAATAGAGCTATCATGCATCCTGCTCTCGCTTCATTGCCCCACGGCCCAGAGTTTCGCTTTGTCGATGACCTCACCTCCCTCACCCCAGGGCAATCCGCCACAGGCACCTATCACCTTCGTGGCGATGAGGCCTTCCTTGCTGGCCACTTCCCCGGTCAGCCGATCATGCCCGCCGTTTTGATGGTAGAAGCAATGGCACAACTCGCCGGAGTCGCTGCCCAATCCGATCCAACCATCCCCGCACTGCCCGGTCTGCGTCTCACCGCCATTCGTGGCGTGAAAGTATTCGGCACCGCCGTCCCCGGCGAAACCCTCACGCTTTGCGCAGAAGTTCAGGGTCGCATGGGCTCACTGATTCAAGCCACCGGCAAAGTGAGCGTCGGCGAGCGAGTGATTGCCGAAGGCCAAATCACCCTCAGCGGCAGCTAGAGTCATGAGCACTGCATCCTCTCGTCCAAAGATCGCCATCATCGGGGCCGGCGCAGTCGGCTGCTATTATGGGGGGCGATTGGCCCAGCACGGAAACGATGTCCACTTCCTGATGCGCTCGGATTTCGACGCAGTAAAGGCCAACGGATTAACGATCGACAGTCCCCTGGGCGACGTGCACCTCACTGATGTCGCCTGCCATCGTAGCACGGCAGAGATTGGCCCCTGCGATCTTGTCATCATCGCCATCAAAACCACTGCCAATCAGGTGCTGCTGGACTTGATTCCGCCTTTGCTCAAAGAGAACACAGTCTTGCTCACCTTGCAGAATGGTCTCGGCAACGAAGAGTTCCTCTCCGCTCATTTTGGTAAACATCGGATCTTAGGCGGCTTGTGCTTCGTCTGCATCAACCGCATCGCCCCCGGCGTCATCCACCACATCGCCCAAGGTCAGATCATCATGGGAGAATTCCAGCGTCCAGCCAGCGCCGAGACCCAGCAACTGGCAGCGGAATTCCAGCGTTGCCTCATCGATTGCAAGGTCGATGACAGCCTGATGCGGGCACGTTGGCGAAAGCTAGTCTGGAACATCCCGTTCAACGGACTCTCCATCGTCGCAGGTGGCATTGATACCGCTGCGATCCTCGCCAACGACACCCTGGCCGCTCGGGTAAAAGCATTGATGACCGAGATCATCTGCGCTGCCAATGAACAGGGTTACCTGATCCGTGAATCTTTGGCGGATGACATGATCGCCCGCACCCGAACGATGAGCCACTACAAGCCTTCCAGCCTGATCGATTTCTTGGCAGGCAAAGAGGTCGAGCTTGATGCAATTTGGGGCGAGCCTCTGCGCCGCGCAACGAATGCCGGAGTGTCGATGCCACACCTAACCGCCCTCCACGAAGATCTCACTCAATGCATCCTCCACCGGCACGCAGCATGACCCTCCAAGACCTTCAGTCCGCCCGCCCACAGACAGCCATCGTGCTCGGCTCAGGCCTCGGCGAGATCGCCCAGGCTTTTGATCCCAGCGGCCATCTTTCGTATGCAGACGTGCCCGGGCTTCCGGTATCCCACGTCAAAGGACACGCCGGACGTTTTGTTTTGGGCTCAGTCGGTGAACACAGCGTCGTCATTGCCCAGGGCCGCAGCCACCTCTACGAAGGCCACAGCGCGACAGAGATCACGGCAGGCATCCGCTTCATGGCGGGGATGGGTGTGAAGCGAGTGTTTCTCACCAACGCTGCAGGGGCAATCAATGCCCAGTTTTCCGTCGGAGGGTTG
>CAZCAL010000269.1:2111-6583 GCA_964496625.1 uncultured Verrucomicrobiaceae bacterium
AATCACCGATCACCTGAACCTCCTTGGCACCACGCCTCTTCTGGGTGGTCCGAACTTTTTTGACATGACTACTGTCTATGATCTCGACCTCCGAACACGAATCACGACCGCAGCCAGCGAACTCGCTACCCCGCTTTACGAAGGCGTCTATGCCGCCGTCCTTGGGCCGCAATACGAGACGCCAGCCGAGATTCGCATGATTCGCACCCTCGGCGCAGATGCTGTCGGCATGTCCACCGTGCCGGAGGCCATTCAAGCCCGAGCCCTTGGTCTCGAAGTCGCAGGCATCTCCATGCTCACCAACTGGGCCGCTGGCCTCAGCCCCGCCACCCTGCATCATAGCGAAGTGGTCGAGGTCGGTGCCGCAGCAGGCTCAACGCTTGCCTCCCTGCTGAAAAACGTTATCGCAGCACTCTGACGGCCCACAACATCGGACCGTCCGAAAACGCCATTCGCAGAGTAAATAGCCTCCGTCATTTCTTCCCAGACTGGTCCTTGAGGCAATCTGGATCCATCTGCGTTGGCTCACCAATTTGATCCACGGGATGGGTGTAGAGATACTTCCAGACTGGCTCAAACAAGAAGACACCAGCTGCGTCCTTGGGAGAAGCGCCTCCAGGCGTCACGGAGGAGTGGGCGCGTTTGTCGTCGTTTTTCACGTCCGCCGCAGTGATCAGCCGACGTGTGTTGCCATAGGGCGGTTTCGCGCCATCGACCGTCACAATTGGCCCAAACTTGTGCAAACCCAGCAACTCCCATGACCGGCAGTAGTGATCGCCCGTCCAACCGCCATCCAGAACGTGACTGAAGCCAAAATACCGGTTGGGCTCTGTCGCGCTCGTGCCGGACTGCCAGTCTTGATCCTGATCACGCGGACCGCACAGCATCACCACACGATCCACTTTTTGATGCATCGCGAAACGTGCCGCCGTCGTCGAACCATGGGAACTGCCACTAATGATGACCTTATCCCAACGAATGCCTTTGCCGTCTGCGCTAATGAACTGCTCCCACTTGCCCTGCGGATTCTGCTTCGCCAGCCATTTCACGAATTGAAAGGAACGCTCCATCATGCCATCGGGCTTTGGGATATCGATCTCGTCGCTCACATCCTCGCCAATCGCTGCCTCAAGGCGAATATTGCCGCGAGCAAACATGTCCTTGGGTTTCGGCTGGCAAAGTTTGCCGAACCACTTGTTGGCATAGCTGACCTGGATCGCGTGCAACCCGTAGCTATTCAACCGCTCAAACAACAGATCATTGTGGCCCATCAGCCAGATCACCAGCTTACCCTGTGGAGCCACGCTTGTATCGACCGCAGCGTTCTCGACATCCTGCGCCTCTCAAAAACAAAATCAATCTCAGGATGCTCCTTCGTTTTGGGGTCAAGCTCACTAGCCCGCGCCGTCAGCTTGTAACGCTGAGGCGTTGCATCATTAAATGCAGGTACATCAGCGAAAAGGACGGTCGGCAAAAACACCGATACGGCATAGAGTGCAAAACGATCAAACATGGCATGAAAAGAGGAGAGGATGCAGATGAACGCGAGCGATTTTTCTTCGGCTGCATAGACTTACCAGCCAGCACAGCCCCATTCGTCCTCACCACGATCACTTCACCATTGCGTCGGTGGTTTGCAATTTGAAGCGCACGCTCACGACGGAGTTCTTCTCTTTGCCTGGCGCGTACTTCACGTAGGTCGTGGCGACGATGGTGCCGTCTGGGAGAAGTTCCATGCCGGGATAGCCACAATCACCGATCCGCTCTGCGTAGCTGTGTAGGAGCTTGATGCGGTACTGCCCTGGACGGCTGTTCTTGAGGTCATCGTACGTGCCCACCCAAGCAACGAAATGGCCCTTGGTCGGGCTATTAAGCGCTTGATCGCGAAAAGCGACAACCATCCGCCCATCCTGCGTGAAGACGCCGGCATGGCGATCCCCGGTAAGCCCCCACGGAGTGTTCGCGGGCACCGTCCAGGTCTGGCCTTCATCACGGCTGAACATCATCAGGCTACGTTCTTTGTGCGTATTCTCGCGCATCAGGCAGCAGAGCTCCGACCCGTCGGGGGAACGGAAAACAAAGGGCTCGCAGGGATTTTTACCTTCGACAGAGGCAACAGCATGAGGCTGCGTCCACGTGAATCCGCCATCCGCAGTGATCGTCTGAAACACTTCCAGCGGTGCTTTATCCGCGCCATCGGGACCTTTATGGTAGAGCCCCAGATATCGACCGTCCTTCAGCCTCACGATGCTACTGAAGGTCATCACGCAGGGAAAGCCGAGCGGTGGCATCTCCTTCCAGGTTTTGCCCTCATCCTCGCTCATGATGCTGGGCATCCCTGGACCTTTGCGACTCTCTTTTGCGGCGGAAAACACCCAGATCCGTTCTCTGCCCGCAGGGTCCGTCATGCGGTAGATGCTGGGGCAGTTCTGGTGAGTCTTATATCCAGGGGGCATTAGGTCATCAATGCGCGACCACGTTAAGCCGCCGTCCTCGCTCCGCGCCATCGGTCCAGCAGCGCCACCATGGTTCACGCACCAGACACAGAGGATCGTCTTTCCGTCTGGCATCAGGGTTGTCGTTGGATGCCCCTGGTAAATGTCCTCCGTGCCCTGGGCGATGACTGTTTGCGAATCCTTGAAAGTGGAGATATCCACCAAGGGGAGATCTGACTTTTCTTGGGCGGAAGTGATCGAGGCAGTAGCGAGGAAGGTGAGAGCGAGAATACGCATGGTGAAAAAACGGGAGCAGACACTTGGTTTTGCGAGCAACAGACGGTCAAACCAATTTACCAATCAAACTCTTCACTGTCGCCTGATGCTGACATAGTCGAGGCCGACGTAGCGGTTCGGTTTGGCCATGGGGTTGGAGCCGAGAATACGGAGGACGAGGTGATGATCACCGGCAGTGATTTGGCCGAGTGGATGCTTTAACACGCCAGTAGTGATGACTTTGGCATCATAGAGATCAATCGGACCACCGAGGTCCTTACCATCCAGCGAAAGCTGCACAATGGCGAAATCTGGGGCACGGGTGAGGACGACCTCGAGCAGGTAGGCGGCTGCTTCTGTGGTGTTTAGCGTGATGTCAATGTGATCGCCCTCCTTGCCGCCCGTCCAGAGAAATTGTGCGCCGCCGCTCCAACGACCACCTTTAAAACCTTGCATATTCTGGGCCTTCACCGCGCCTGCGCTTGCATTGACGGATGCGGCGAGGGCCTCGCCTTCAAGCGCGCCGGGCACTCGTTCCACAACTCCAGCTAGTGGTGCCTCTTTGGCGATCAAAGCGGCCCGCTCCGCCGGCGTCAACGGCTGCGGCTGCGCGGCCTGCCATTCGGCGTCTGTCACGGATTTTTCCCGATGCAGCAGCAAATGCGCGCCGACCATACCACCCGTGAGGATGTCTGGGAGCTTGTCGCCATTCACGTCTTTGACGATGACCTGCCTACCAATGCCCGCGTTCCCGTCCGCCTTCATCGGCACCCAGTCCACGCCGTCCTTACCACGAACGAGCTTGAACCAATAGACGACCGCACCCGCATCCCACATTGGCGATTTCTGATGATGGGACCAGTAGGTCTTCCCGGTCACGATATCCAGCAAACCGTCGCCATCCATGTCGGCAAGTTGAACGCTGTGCAACTCGCTGAAGAGAACTCCGTAGCGGTTCTGCGAGGCTCTGTCACCCATGATGAGATGTTCCTTGAAGCCCTGCGGCGTCTGCTCGTGCCAGGATAGACCGTATTCGTGCGCGGCGAGGCTAGTGATCACGTCGTTGTCGCCATCGCCATCGACATCGTAAGCGTACATCTCCGCACCGCCGCGCGGGGCGAAGGGCACCTTGTGTAGCGTCCACAGGCCCTGCGTCAGATCCTCAGGCTGCTCGAACCAGCCGTCCTTCATGATCACATCAAGACGGCCGTCGCCATTCACATCACCCACGCCGAGTCCATGCCCAAAACGTTCCGGGGCGATGCGCTCGGAGATGGGATAGAAGTTCCACGGCTCGAAGGCATTCGCCGGATTGATCTCAACCCAGCCGAAGTAACCGTCTCGTGTGCAGACGAGTTCCGGTGGACCATCGCCGATAAGATTCACAAAGTGCGGCGATTCATTCGAGACCCAGTCAAAGACCTGATGCTTCGGCCATGGTGCATCGAGCCCTTCTTTGCCGGGATTTTGATACACATAGGCGGGCGTGCCGGGAAAGCCTGCGGTGAGCACATCGACGAGGCCGTCTTTGTTGAAGTCGTAGGGCCAGGAGAAGAAGTTGTTTGCATAGGCCTCGCGATTCTGCGGCGCGGCCTGGTAGATGAGCTTCTTTGTTTTGAAGTCCGGTCCGGCAAACCAGAACGGCCCGTGAATGACATCCATGTTGCCATCGCCGTCGATATCAGCCGCATGGATGCCCTCCGAGTAATAGCGGTCCGTGAGCTGGATGCGCTCGAACGAATGAATCTGCCGCTCTTCCGC
>CAZCAL010000270.1:0-1717 GCA_964496625.1 uncultured Verrucomicrobiaceae bacterium
AATACTCCTCCTGCGAGATAGGATCGTACTTGTGGTTGTGGCATTGGCAGCAGCCGACGGTCAGACCGAGGATGCTTTTGCCGATGGTGTCCATCCGATCAAACATCGACTCCATGCGAAACTGCTCTGGATCGACTCCACCTTCTTCGTTAATCATCGAGTTGCGCAGAAATCCGGTCGCTACGATTTGATCTTGGGTTGCGTTGGGGAGTTCATCGCCTGCGAGTTGTTGGGTGATGAATTGATCATAGGGGAGGTCATCGTTGAATGCCTTGATGACCCAATCACGGTAGAACCAAATGAAACGCATCGGGTCTTTCTCATACCCGTTGCTATCTGCATATCGCGCTGCATCCAACCAGAGACGACCCCAGCGTTCGCCATAGTGGGGAGAGGCTAAAAGGTCACGAGCTAGGGCCTCAACACGGTTGCCAGTGGCCGATGCAAAGCGCTGCGAGTCGGCGGGTGTCGGTGGCAGTCCGGTAAGATCCAAATGCATACGGCGGACCAAGGTGGCCGCTGCAGCTGGTGCTGATGGCTGGAGTCCTTCGTCGATCAATCGGGCAGCAATGAACGCATCGATAGGATTGGGCGATGCCTTCCATGCGGCGTCATGCAAAGGCAATGCAGCAATGGCTGGAACAGGCGGTTTCACGGGCGGAATGAATGCCCAGTGGTCAGTTTTTTGCGTCAACACCACGCTAGCACTGTCTGGCCAAGGGGCTCCTTCGTCGATCCATGCCTCGATAAGCGTGATCTGATCTGCGGGGAGTGGTCCGCCCTTGCGCGGCATCTTTAGCTTTGGGTTCGTGCCACGCAGGGCATGCACCAGTTTGCTCTCGGCTCCCTTGTTGGGCAGGATGACGGGACCGTTGTCACTGCCCCTCATCGCACTCGCCTTGTGATCAAACCTCAAGGCTGCCTCTTGCTTGTGTGGCCCATGGCATTGATAGCAGCGCTCCTGGAAAATGGGCTGAATGTCCCGGACAAAGTCCACCGCTGCCGAAGCGATGGCAGGAGCCAGCAGAGTAAGCGAAAGAGGAAGAGTGAGATGGGGGCGCATACGAATCAGAGAGAAAACGTCTCTCGTGGATCACCCTTCGCTGCCTGTGACATGGAGGATTCAATCATTTGATGCGCTTCGGCCTTCGGCGCAGTCGCTCCAGTTTCAGTAGCATCGAAAAAAGCGGAACCCTGGTGGGGGTTCCGCTTCGTGAGATCGCTGTGATGTGCGAGAGGGATCAGTCTGGCTTGTGATCTTTGTGGCAGGCCTTGCAGTTGACGGCAGCCTTGTAGGTTGCGACGCCGGTCGCATCTTTAGCCTGAATGGACTTCACGGCGGCGACGAGGGCTTTGCATTTTTCCTGCCATGGGCCGACTTCGCCCTTGGGTGGCTTGCTGCCGCACATGGCCTGGTAGGCTTTGATGATGTCCGCCAAGTCAGTGTCACTGGCAGTGCCATTGATGATTTTTTTGCACGTTGGATCGGTTCCTTCGGGTGCCTTGTGAAAGGTCTTCATCGCATGCTCAATGACTTCATGGTCATCGGCGGCGAGGGTGATCTTGGCGGAGAAGCCGACCACCGCTGCGATGGCGAGGGCGAGGGTGCTGACTAGAATTTTGCGCTGCATTTATGTTTGGATGGGTTGATCTGTTACTTCTTGAGGAATGCGCGTTGTGAACCCCGTGCCGCGTTTTTGCGGCGGAATTTGGAAGA
>CAZCAL010000270.1:1727-4711 GCA_964496625.1 uncultured Verrucomicrobiaceae bacterium
ACAGATCCACTACCTTGGCTCCCTGATTATCGGTGAGCGATGCGGCGAGGCCGTTGCGCTTGTAGGTGAGCTTGGTGTGATCCAGTCCAAAGGTCTTCAGGAGCGTGGCGTGGTAGTCGTAATGCTTCACTTCGTCGATGACGGCTTTGTGACCAAACTCATCGGTCTCGCCATGGACGTAGCCTTTTTTGAAGCCGCCTCCTGCCAGCCACATGCTGAATCCGTAGGTGTTGTGGTCGCGGCCCCATTTTTCACGACCTGCGTCGTTTTGGAGCACGGGGAGCCGGCCCATCTCGCCGCCCCAGTGCACGACGGTGGTATCGAGCAATCCACGCTGTTTGAGATCGGTGATGAGCGCAGCGCTGGGCTGGTCGGTTGCTTCGCAGTTCTTCGGTAGCGAGGTGATAAGGGAGCTGTGTTGATCCCACGATTGCCCAGCATTCAGGACCTGGACGTGGCGCACGCCACGCTCTACCAAGCGGCGGGCGATGATGCAGCGAGTAGCGTAATCTTTGGTGATTGGATTATCGACGCCGTAGAGCGTCTTGATGTATTGAGGTTCGTTTGAAATATCCAGCGCTTCCTTGGCAGCGGTCTGCATCTTGGCTGCGAGTTCATAGCTAGAAATGCGGGCCTGGAGATCAAGTTCCCCAGGGTGCTGAGTGAGGTGCTCTTCGTTGAGCGCCTGTAGCAAATCGAGTTGACGCGCCTGCCTTTCTCCGGCGAGAGAGGGCGGGGGATCAAGGTTCAGGATGCGTGGCTCAGTGGCGCGGACGAGGGTGCCCTGAAAGAGTGCTGGCAGCCAGCCGTTCGTGAAATGCTCGCCGCTGAAAGTGGGCAATCCACCTGGGTGAGATAGCACCATGTAGGCGGGGAGTTCGTCCGTCTCGCTGCCGAGCCCATACGTCAGCCATGAGCCAAGCGCGGGGCGCCCGGACGTGATGCGGCCTGCGTTCATGGCGTAAAGTCCCTGGGCGTGATTGTTCACGCCGGAAGTCATGGATCGGATCAAAGTAATCTCATCGACGACCTTGGCGAGGTTCGGCAAAAGCTCGCTGATCTCCATGCCGCACTGCCCATGCTTGGCAAATTTCCACGGCGATCCGAAGCACTTCGATGAGGCCTGCGCGAGGTTGTCGTATTTGATTTCGCCAGGGAATTTTTGCCCATCGTATTTGGTGAGCATCGGCTTTGGATCAAACAGATCCATCTGCGATGGCCCACCCATCATGAAGAGCGAGATCATTGCCTTGGCCTGCCCGTTGAAGTGTGGTTGCTTGGGCAGGAGATCGTAGCGCGCCTGGCCAAAGCTTTCTGGTTTCACCGGTGCGGCGAGGAGGCCATCGCGCTCAAGCAGTGAAGCGAGCGCTAAGGTGCCAAGCCCAAAGCCGTTGGCATGGAGAAAGTGACGACGCGAGCAAAGGTGGGGCGATTTCATTCGACGTAGAGGAAGCGGTTCGAGCTGTAAAGGATCTGGCAAAGGCTGGCCATGGCCTCTTGGGGCGGATTTGGGACATCGCCCTTGGCATGTTGGATATCATGATGATACTGCGTGAGGGCTTTTGTCTGTTCCTCCAAGTATGCAAGACTGCGCTTCAGATCTGATTCACTGGCCGGTTGGCTGAAGAGGATGTTCCACGCACGCTGAATCTGCACGCTGCGGTTATCAGGCGCTTCTTTTTGGAGCCGGTCCGCCAAGCGGCGGGCGTTCTCCAGCACGAAGGTGTCGTTCATCAAAAGCAGCGATTGAGGGGCGACGGTGGTTTGTGCACGCAGTTCGCAGTTGGGCGACATCGTGGGTGCATCGAAGGTGTCGAGCACAGTGACGGGCTTGCTGCGACGCACCTGCACATAGATGGACCGGCGGAAGTCATCCTGTCCGGCTGGATCCACTTTGTTGACGGTGATGGTGCTCTTGTCGATGCCTGTGACGACCCGCCCTTGTGGATCGCGCCCGATGCCACTGGGTGGACCGTAGCTTGTCTCGACGAGCGTGCCTGTGGCGGCCAGCACAGAGTCGCGCAAGGTCTCGGCATCAATGCGGCGCATCTTAAAACGTGCGTAGAGTTTGTTCTCTGGATCTGCATTCAGCGAGGCATCATTGGTCGATGATTGCCGATAGGCGCTGCTGAGAAGGATGAGCCGTTGCAATTGCTTGAGCTTCCATCCCGACTTCACAAACTCGTCCGCCAACCAATCGAGCAGTTCCGGGTGTGTTGGGCGCTCCCCCTGTCTGCCAAAGTCGCCTGGAGTATTCACGATGCCGCGACCGAGATGATTCATCCAGAATCGATTCACCAGCACCCTGGCTGTCAGTGGATGCTTACCGCTGGTCAGCCACTGCGCGTAGGCCAGCCTGCGTCCCGTGGAGCCACTGCTCACTGGCACAGGCTTGAACGGCTCAATCTGTGCGCCTGCGAGGATGCGCAGTTCTCCAGGCTCGACAGCTTGCTTGGGCTGATCATGATCGCCTCGGTTAAAAAGTTTTGTTACCGGCACGGTGCCTTTGACCTCCGTCAGTGCCATGACGAAACCTTCGACTGGCTTGGTGGCACGCAGCTTTGTCGCCTCCGCCATCTTTGCATCAACGATGTCTTGCTTCTTCTGATCGTAGAGATTTAGAGAGTAGGTGGCGAGCGCGGATGGATACTTCTTGATCAGGGCCTGCTGGGCAGGTGTCTGGTTCTCCTTCGGTGTGTCGCGCGCGACGCGGAAGGCTGCCTGCTCTGCCTCTGGGACCTTCTTGATTTCCACCTCAAAGATCTCGTCGAGGAACTTCTTGCTCATCGCCCGTGCCTACGCTTCGATCACTTTGGCTGCAGCTTCGATCTCCGCCGCCTTTGCACGTTCTTCCGGTGTGTAGAGTGAATAGGTGCGCTGCGCCGGGGTGCGCCATGCCTCCCAATTGTAGGCTGGGTCAAAGACGGCGCGCAGGCGGCTGTCGGCCGTCTCGCGATAGGCCATCGTGAACCCGTAGATCGCCC
>CAZCAL010000270.1:4721-6561 GCA_964496625.1 uncultured Verrucomicrobiaceae bacterium
TCATAGCGGTGATCGTGACACTGCGCGCAGGCTACTGTGAGCCCCATCAGCGATGAGGTGACGATCTTCATCTCCTCCGCGATGACTTGCTTCTTCGCCAACTTCACATCATCGGGTGAGTCTCCAGTGCCATCCGGTGCCATGCGCAGGAAGGCTGTGGCCACCAGTTGATCGGTGCGGTGCTTGTCCAATACCGCCTGCTGAAAATCTGACTGAGTCGCCCCGGCGAGTTCGTCTCCCGCGATCTGCTCCTGGATGAATTGGTCCCAAGGCTTGTCCTCGTTCATGGCGCGGATCACGTAATCGCGATAGCGCCAAGCATGAGGTCGCACAGAGTCGGCCTCTGAGTAACCATTTGAATCCGCGTAGCCCACCACATCCAGCCAATGCCGCGCCCAGCGTTCACCGTAGTCCTTGGATGCCAAAAGCCGCTCCACCAGTTGTTCATAAGCCAGGGGCGAGGTGTCTGCGACGAAGGCCTCCACTTCTTCGGGCTTCGGCAGCAGGCCTGTCAGGTCCAGCGTGACGCGACGGATCAGCGTGCGTCGGTCTGCTTCTGGAGCGAAGGACAGCCCGTCCTTCTTCATTGCAGACAAAAGAAAGGCATCAATCGGGGTGCGCACTCGTTTAGCGTCCACATCCGTCGGCACAGTCACATGCTTCACGGGCTGGAAGGCCCAGTATTCACGGTCTTCTTCTGAGATCATCGGCCCCGGTGCCAAGGTGGTTGGCTCAGCGCGCAGGGTCTTGGCCCCTTCAGCGATCCATTGTTCGATGATCGCCAATTCCGCCTCAGGCACATGCTTGCCTTTTTTGGGCATCTCACCGCTTTTGATGAGTTGCACCAGTCCACTCTGCTCTGGGTGACCCGGCACCAGCATGGCACTGCCGTCCTCCATTGCCTTGTCCATGAAGCGCCGCAGTCGCAGATCGACGCCACCTTCAGGCTTCTCTTCCTCGCCGTGGCAGTGGGTGCAGTGCGTCTTGACGATGGGACGCACATCCTTTTCAAACGTCAACGCCGCACCGGAGAGACTCGGGGCGACGAACAGGGCGAGGGCGATGACATGGAGAGAAGGCTTCATTGGGGTCGATGAAACCTACGCTCTCCGGCGATGAAACTGTCAATGAACTTCAAGATCGAAGAGGCTCCACGACACCAATCGCAGGCGTTCGCGGCGACCTGCCTTCACTCAACCGCCACCTTCACCACCACTTTGAATACGGTCTCCGGCTGGTCCCACTCGATGCAGGGCGCATGGGCGTCCTCGGGAAAAAGAATCGCAAAGTGTCCCGCACTCACATGGAGAGCCGTCGTATCAGGCACCAGCTTCCACAGGGCTGCGTCCTTGCTCTCGTCAAAGGCCATCGTTTCCTCCGCCATGGATGCCAAGGGAGCCCACAGGATCGTCTCGCGACCGCTTTGGATGAATTGCACATCGATGTACTTCCGATGGGCCTCAAACAGAGCCTTCTCCTGCGGCTTCGTTTCATAAGTCTGCACCAGTGCAAAACAATCGTCGCCATCCAGATCATGTCTGCCCAATGGCTGGCTGCCATCGACCGTGCGGAGGTAGGCAAAGGCCTTGGCAAAGCGTGAGTTGAGCGACTCGTAGCGGGCGGAGTTGGATAGGGTATCGAAGATCATGGCTGAGAAGATGCGGCATCTAGGCGACAGACTATCGCCGCCGCAAGGGAATTTTAGTCGAGGCCACCCACAGACGCGTGATTTCACATTCCCCGCTGATCCTCAAATTCACTGCAATCTTGTCACGGTAGCTGCTGGTAGGTGGGGGTGACCCGCGAAAACATTCCTGCGTGCGCAGTCGGGCCTCCATCC
>CAZCAL010000271.1:0-6512 GCA_964496625.1 uncultured Verrucomicrobiaceae bacterium
GGAATGTGCCGACCCGTCGGACTGTTTGGATTCACCAGCACAACTAGGTCGTAAGGTCCCATCAAGGCGGTCTCAAGCGCAGCCACTGGTACCGAGTACCCATTCTCCCGCCGCAGGCGCAGTCGATCCACCTGGCAGCCAATGACCCGCTCCAGAATGTGCGAATACTCGCCGTAGGTGGGGTCAAGCAAGAGCACGCGCGAACCTTCCCGCAGCCATCGTGGAAGTGCACGGAAGATAAGGTCAGACGAACCCGCCCCGACAAGAAGATTGACAGGTCGGACACCTCGGGCTGCTGCAATCGCCGCCACGAGACCCCCGCAGTCCGTGGGAGGGGAGGTGCGCAGGAGCCAGGGTAGGTACTCGCTCAAAGCGTCTACGACTGCCGGTGCAGGCGGAAACCAGGCATCCAACACATCCGCATTGATGATCTCAGCGGCCCGTGACAGGTCATCGAAGCGGGGGCCGATGGTGTCAAAAAATGCACCCCCGTGGAAGCAGGCGGGCGGCTTACGCAGAGACACAGCCAACTGCCAGCGGGTGCGCTTTTCCACCATCTCGACGGTCCAGCCCCCAGTATCGATCCGTTCACGCAATTCAGACACTAGGGCCTGAAGCAAATGATACTGCACCGCACCAGCGCGGGTCACCATTCCACAATCGAGCAGGCCCGCCTTTAGATAGACCGATAGGACTTCCCGACGGCCAATGGCGATGATTCGTGTCCCACCATGCGCCTCGACCCAGCGAAAAGCCGCAAACATCAATATCGCGGCGAGGGCGGTGCCGCGATGCTGCTTACACACGGTCAGCAGGCGCACTTCGAAGCAACCATCATCAATTGTAAAGGGCAGCTGGTCCCGGGAAAAATACTTGTCAATCGAACAGGGGTCGCTTCCTGGCGGGGTGAGACTGACAAAGCCCGCGACTTCGTCGCCCAATCGGGCGACCAGATAGATGTTCCGCTCATCCAGGGCGTCTACAAGCCTACCAGTGTCGTTCAGCGGATGCTGGCCTATCTCCCGGGCATAAACGTCGTGCCGGACACGATAGATCTGCTCGCGGTCAGCAGGAGAGGCCATGGCGACCTCGTAGCGTGGAGCTAGTGTCGGGACAGAGCCAACGGACATTGGAGAATGGGTAAGTGCGACCATCGATCATCGTGATCGGGCTCAGCCAGGGTGTCGATATGATATTATCGATGGCCCATTGATCGGGTCAATACTCGCCGAACTCCGGCGGCGGTGAAACCCATGGAATGCCGACGAGTCGTCGGCTCTCTCCATTTACCCAACAATCAGCCCCTTGGCCTTGCGCTCTTTTTCACGCTCAAGAAGAGGAATGGTCTCAGTGGTTTCGATGAGCGGAAGTCCCTGATCGCCGATACGGGCAAAGGTCAGCCCTTCGAAAGCGGGGACCTCTGCGGCGAGACGGGCGAAGACGTCCTCAATGCTGTGCAGGCCGTTGGAACCGCCCAGTGCAACGATGAGATCGCGGATGACCTCCCAGGTGTCGTGGGCGTTGCCGGGGCTTTTGACTGCTTTGTTGAGGCGCTGGAGACGACCTGTGACGTTGATCATGCTGCCACGCTTCTCTGCATACGAACTGCCTGCCAGCACGACATGGGAAAGTTCGGCCGTAGCGTTGGCAAGGATGTGCAGGCTGACGAGGGTGCGCAGACCTTCCAGGTCAGCACGCTCAAAGCCCGCCTTCAGAAGGTTCTCGCCAAGGGCGATGACGGACTTGATCGCACCACTTTTTACACCTGCCTGAATCTGGGCAAGCTTTGATCCAGGCTCGCTGCCAAGGATCTGACGCACACCGTTGCTGTTCGGGTTCAGGTCGTCAGCGCGCAGATAATTGTCTGCGCCACCTGTGCGGGGAATGACGTCAATGAGGTCGGTACCGAGTGTGGCGGCGAGTTGCTTGACGAAAAACAGTTCCTCGTTGGTCATGCGCCCTGAGGCGATGATGGCAGTCTGGGCTCCTGGGACCTCTTGCAGACGCGCCGCTGCCTCTTTGACGGCTTTTTTCCAATCGACGATTTCGTGCTTGGTCCCGGTGCGGACCATTGGGTCCGTGAGGCGGAACTCGCTGTTCACAAAGTGGAAGTCCAGGCGACCTTGATCGCACATCCAGGAGGAGTTCACGTCGTTGTTATCACGCGGGGACTGGCGATACACGGTATTTCCCCGCGCCCCAATTTCGGTATTGCAACCACGACCGCACTTGGTGCAGATGCTGTTCGTTTCCGTGAGAAACCAGACGCGCATCTGGAAGCGGAAGTCATTCGAGGTCAGGGCACCAACGGGGCAGATATCGACGGTGTTGAGGGAGTAATTGTTGGCTAGTTCCTTGCCTGGATTGACGGCGAGGGTGGTGTAGCTGCCGCGCTCTGTAAAGCCAAGAACAGGATCGTCCGCGATCTCCGCCGTGAAGCGGATGCAGCGGCTGCACATGATGCAGCGCTCATCATCGAGACGGACCCGAGGCCCGATATCGACGTTCTTGGGCTTCTTGACCTTGTCTTCACGGAAGCGGCTCTCGCCCTTTCCATGCTCCACACTAAACTCCTGGAGACGGCACTCGCCCGCCTGATCGCAGATCGGACAGTCAAGAGGGTGATTGATGAGCAGGAACTCCATCACGCCTTTGCGGCATTCCTGGGTGAGGAGCGAATCCGTACGGATGCCCATCCCTTCGCTGATGGTGTTCGCGCAGGCGATCACGGCACGGGGCATCCAACTGATCTTTGCCATGCCATGTTCATCCTTTTCAGGCTCCTGGCCTGGGGTGGGACGCGGGGGCATGCCCATTTCGACAAGGCACATGCGGCAATTACCGGGGGAAGTGAGCTTTGGATGGTAGCAATAATGCGGCACCAATTTGTCCACTTGGCGGCAGGCCTCGATCATCCGCATTCCTTTGGGAAACTTGTGCCAAACGCCATCGATCTGGACATTGACGAGATCGACAGTGGGCGGGGCAGCGGGGGTGGCGGGGGCAGCAGCAGACATGGACTTTCGGAGGCTTATTCCCCCGACTATCCGAGCGAGCCCGCAATGGGCAACCCGAATTTGTGAAAAATTTCACAAAGTCTACCTGGGTGGCATTATCGCAGAGAGAAAACATGCCGCTTCTCGTCCAGCACCGCCCTGCGGGGGAGGGGGAAATATGAATTGATCGACCCAAAGCCATCGCCATCATTCCGTGATCCCTTTGCGCAGTCCCCACCATGCCCATCTACGAGTTCTACAGCCCAGACAACAACAAGATCTACCAGTTCCTGGCCCGCTCGCTGGCGAATCGCGATAAAACGCCACGCTGCCCCGATGATCCTACGTTTCGCATGGAGCGCCAAATATCCCGCTTTGCAGTGCTCGGCAAAGCCAAGGAAGACGGTGGCGACGATCCGTTTGCGGGCATCGATGACGCCAAGATGGAGTCCCTCTTGGCGGATATGGAAAAAGACATGGGCGGGCTGGACGAGTCCAATCCTGACCCACGCCAACTTGGCCACTTCATGCGCAAAGTCACCGACCTAATGGGCGACAAGACGCCGCCCGAACTGCGTGAAATCGTGAAGCGACTGGAAGCTGGCGAAGACCCCGACAAACTCGAAGAGCAATTTGGCGATCTTGCAGGAGATGGTGAAGATGCCTCCGAAGCCCTCTTTTCCCAAGTCATGAAAAAAGCCCGAGCGCACAGGAACCGCCCATTGCGCGACCCTCGGCTCTATGAGATGACGGAGTATCTGTGAGCATTGAGAACCAAGCACTGATTACTCATTACTGATCACTGATCACTTCCCCCCAATGTCCCCTCTCACTCTCGTCGCTATCGGCTTTGCCACTGTCCTGATCGGTCTGCTTGGACTGCGGCTTCATGCCTTCTTGGCGATGATGCTGGCGGCGATTGTGGTGGCGATTGCAACGCCAACGGCGACGCTTAGCAGCTATGCGGAACATCAGGTGAAAATCGGAAAAATGTCCACAGGGGAAGCAGCAGCCTTCCCCAAGAAGTCTGCGCCGGATCGAGCGCTTGAGGGCTTTGGGGAGACTTGTGCGAAGATGGGGCTGCTCATTGCCATGGCATCGATTCTTGGCAAATGCCTCCTCGACTCTGGAGCCGCGATGAGCATCGTGCACGCGCTGCTCGCCCTGTGCGGGCGGGCGAGAGTTCATCTCGCCTTTGTGCTTACGGGATTTGGTCTCGCCATTCCCGTCTACTTTGATGCAGTGTTTTATTTGTTGATGCCCATCGGCAAGGCCATGGCGCGCACCACCGGGCGCGATTACCTGCTCTACATCCTCACCATCGTTGCGGGCGCGACAATGGCCCACTCGCTCGTCCCACCCACGCCGGGGCCACTCTTTGCAGCAAAGGAACTTGGCGTCGATATCGGCACGATGATGGTGGGCGGATTGATCGTGGGCTTCTTCACCGCCAGTTTCGGACTTCTGTATGCGATCTGGGCCAATAAGCGTTGGAAAATCGATCTACCCGAAGAAGAGGTCGCGAGTGTCTCCGCTGCACCCACGGCTCCCCTACCCCCAATTGCCTTGGCGCTGCTGCCCATCCTGATTCCAATCCTCATGATTGGCTGGGGAAGCTTTCATAAGGGGGTATGGTGGACGGACAACAACATCGCAATTTCCATCGGTGCAGTCATCAGCCTGCTACTTCTGTCAAAATTCCGCACTCAAGGTCAGGCATCGCTCCAGGATGCAGTGCAGACAGCCCTCATGTCAGGTGCCACGGTGCTAATCATCACTGCGGCAGGCGGCGCCTTTGGCCGCACGCTCCAGCACACCGGCATCGCTGAAACGATTCAGGCGCTTGGCTCGACAGGAGCACGCACCTGGGCGCTCCCGATTTGCTTCATCATCACCACCCTGGTCCGCACGGCCCAAGGCTCCGCGACGGTCGCGATGATCACTGCAGCACCCATTGCCCATGCGTTCCTGGACGCTGGCGATCTAGGCTTCCATCCCGTCTATCTCGCACTCGCCGTTGGTTGCGGCTCGAAGCCGATCCCTTGGCTCAATGACAGCGGCTTCTGGATCATCACGCGAATGAGTGGGATGCACGAGCGCCAAACTTTGAAGATCGTAACCCCAATGATGTCGCTGATGGGCTTGGTGGGTTTGCCGATTGTGATGATCGGTGCGTGGTTGTTCCCGATGCGGTGAGCGGTCACTCCGCGAAGATCTTTCCATCGCGAAGACTGAGCCGCAGGTCCGCCAAAGCCTCTGCTTCGGTGCGCGAATGCGTCACATGGATCACCGTCAGTTGATGCTTCTGTTGCAGGTTCTTTAATAGCGCAGCGACGTCATCTCGCCGCGCTTCGTCGAGCGCGGAAAGAGGCTCGTCCAAAAGTAGCACTGCCGGTTCAGCCGCCAGCGCACGCGCAAGGGCAACGCGTTGCTTTTCTCCACCCGACAAGTTTTGGGGTCGGCGATCGAGCAGATGTGTGATGCCAAGTTCGTCCGCCAGAGCTTCCACCGCGCTGCGGATAGCGTCGCGATCCTTGCCTCGCACTCTTGGAGCGAAGCCGATTTGATCCACCACTTTCATCTCAGGGAACAAGGCCAAGTCCTGCGGCAGGTAGCCGATGTGACGATGCCTTGGCTCCTTGCGTGTGACATCAAAGCCATTCACTTCCACACGACCTGAGCTCGGCATCCGCAGTCCGCAGAGGATTTCCATCAAGGTCGTTTTACCACATCCTGTGCTACCCATCAGCACCGCGTAAGTGCATGGGGGCACATGCAGATCGATATCCAGCAGCGCAAACGTCGCCCCAGGTGCCTGCCAGCAAATTTGATGCAGTCGAATCATATCACACTCGTTCTCCAGTGACGCGGACCACGATCAGTACCGTAATCGCGAGGGCGATCATCAGCATACTTACCGCCACAGCAGACTCCAAATTTCCCACGCTCATCTCCAGCCATACCGTCGTAGGCAGGACCTCCGTCTTCATCCGAGTCGAACCCGCAAACACCAGGATGGGACCAAACTCTCCCAAACTGCGCGCCCAAGCGATGCAGAAGGCAGCGATCATCCCGCGCCGCGCTGATGGTAGCGCCACACGCCACAGCGCATCAAATCGACTGCACCCCAGAGTCAAAGCCACGTCTTCGGGTCGCGGCGACAGCTGATCAAAGGTGCCGCGCATGGAGCGGATCGCAAAGGCCGCCGCGACAGTGAATTGCGCCAGCACGACCCCGCCCACTTGATACGTCAGCGGAATGATGTGCTCAATCGCACGGCCAAGATTGGATTGGAAGAAGATGATCAGACAGATGCCCACCACCGTCGGCGGCAAAACAATCGGAATGTCCAGAGCCGCATCAACGAGCGATCGACCAGGAAATTCAAAGCGCGAAAGCAGGTAGCTGATCGGGATCGCAATCAGCAATGCAAGCGCCGCCGCAGCGGTGCTGGTCCAGATACTCAACTGCGTGGCGTAGCGGATCTGCGGAGAGGTCAGCGCCTGCCACCACGCC
>CAZCAL010000272.1:0-6493 GCA_964496625.1 uncultured Verrucomicrobiaceae bacterium
CAGAGACTCAGGTGTTCGCCTCCAATCCTGGCCTGCAATTGACGCTCGCGAAAAGCTCAATCAAACCTACCACTGCTCGTCTAAAAATCGCCACCAGCCCAGACCTCGCCCGTGGATCCTATGACATTTGGCTGAAAAACGCCGGCGGCGAATCCACCAAGCTGCAAATCTACGCCGACGACATCGCTCCGACGTCAACGAAGGCCGCCGACTTTGTTAAGGGACCCGTCGAAGTTACCGGATTGCCAGCGGCACTCTGGGGCACGATGACTGAGATCGGACAACACGACATCTATCGTATTCACGCCAAATCGGGAGAAGAACTCGTCTTTGATCTTGGCGTTTCACAGGTCGGCAGCACCGCAAAATCCCCAGCACTGGAAATTTTAGATCTCCAGAGAAACGTGCTGGCGGTGAATCGTGGATTGGATAGTGGCAGCGATCCTTTTTTAGCGTGGAAGGCACCTGCGGATGGCGACTACCTCGTTCAGGTCAGCAATACGACGATGGATGGCAGCGCCCAGCATATCTATCGTCTGACCATTGGTGCGCTGCCCTATGTCACTGCCTGGACGCCCCTCGCCGCACAAGTCGGTGCAAAGACCAAGGTCACGCTGATCGGCCATCACCTCCAAGGTAAAGACGCCGTTGTGCTGACACCTGAAAAGGAAGGCCTAACAACCGTGCCAGTTGACGCCAAGGCGGTGAGATTTCGCACGATGCCAGTGCTGCGCGCAAGCAGCCTTGCTCAAATCGAGGAATCAGAGCCCAACAACGATCTTGCCACAGCGCAGGTAATCACCGCACCAGTGATCGTCAATGGACGAATGGTCAGCGAAAAATCGGACACGGACCACTTTGCGTTCGAAGCAAAAAAGGGACAGACGTGGATCATAGAAACGCTTGCATCGCAGGCAGGCTCTCCCATCGACACAAAAATCGATATCCTTCAAGTAGACGGGACCCCGGTGCGGCATCTATTGCTTCAGGCAGTGCGAGACAGCTACAACAACTTCCGCAGTGTCGATGCCAACAATCCTGACATCCGTCTCCAGAATTGGGAGGAAATGGAACTGAACGAGTATGTCTATTTCAATGGCGATGTAATGAAGATCTTTCGGATGCCAAGAGGTCCGGACGGCGGATGTTTCTTTTACACCACGGGCGGCAAACGCAATTCCTACTTCGATACCAGTGCGACAGCTCATCCACTGGATGAGCCCTGCTACACGGTAGAACCCAGAGAGATCGGCAGCAAAATTGTGCCCAATGGACTGCCAGTCTTTCCGTTAAATTTCAGCAACGACGACTCCGGTGATCGGAAGATTGGCAGTGACTCAAGACTCACCTTCACAGCTCCGGCGGACAGTCGATACATCATCAAGCTCACCGACGCTCGCGGTTGGAGCGGTGACCGTTTTGTGTATGCCCTTTCCGTCCGCAAGCCGATGCCCGACTTCGCTGTGAAACTCGCTGGAGCAAACCCGACGGTGATGCCTGGTGCATCCATTGGTTTTTCATTGCGAGCAGATCGCCAAGACGGATTCACCGAACCCATCCGCATGGAGATCAAAGGATTGCCGGAAGGTTACTTTGCGTCTTCACCCTTGATCATTGAAGGTGGCCACGATTTGGTGAGCGGGTCACTCCATGCATCCACCACCGCCTCGGCCACAGCCGATTGGAGCAAAGTCCGCGTCGTCGCCTCCGCGATGATCGACGGAAAGGAGATCAGCCACAGTGTAGGTGATCTGGGAAAAGTCACGTTGGGAGCGAAGCCCAAATTCATTATCGTCATGGAACCTGACAAGGGCGGCAAACCAGCGATGACGGACACGGATGAGGCGACCGCCCCCTTGGAAATCACCCTCGCTCCTGGTCAACGCGTCAAGGCATGGATTCGAGCCGTCCGCCTCAACGACAACAGCATCATCAATCTTGATGTCCACGGTATCCCGCATGGAGTCATCGTTGATGACATCGGACTCAATGGTGTGCAGATCCGCGCAGGCGAGTCCGAGCGTCCGATCTATCTACGTGCCGCAAACTGGGTGCAAGAGCAGGACAAACTTTGCCACGCAGCACTGAGCTCAGCGCGGAATGAACACGACAGCGCCGGGTTGCAGACAAGCTTCCCCGTGTTGCTAAAAATTCGGAAATCGGGCGGCGTCGCCGCCCGATAACGCCGACTACGCCGCACGCACGATCAAAGACTTGCCCGTCATTTCGGCAGGTTGCGCCACACCCAGCATGTCGAGTAGAGTTGGTGCAATGTCTGCCAGGATCCCGTCTTGGAGCTTCACCTCGTCTTTGTCCGCAGCGACATAGATCAAGTGTACAAGGTTTGTCGTATGCGCGGTGTGGGGTGAACCATCCGCATTGCGCATCTGTTCGCAATTGCCATGGTCTGCCGTGATCAGACACTTCCCGCCCAGAGCAAGCACGCGGTCCACGATGAGTTGCACCCCCACATCAATGGTCTCGCAAGCATGGATACCGGCCTCCACCACCCCTGTGTGCCCGACCATGTCTGGGTTGGCAAAATTCATGATCACCGCATCATATTCTGGGAGGCGACGATACACTTCAAAGGCAACATCGGGAGCGCTCATCTGCGGCTTCTTATCGTAGGTTGGCACTTCTTTGGGGCTGATGGCCAAGTAACGATCCTCCCCTTCAAAGGGTGTCTCGCGACCTCCGTTAAAGAAGAAAGTGACGTGTGGATACTTTTCAGTCTCGGCGCTGCGGAGCTGTTTCAAGCCCGCGTTTGCAATGACTTCGCCCAGAATATTGGACATACTGGAAGACCCAAACACCACCTGACAGCCGAGCTCAGCATAGGTCTGGTCATACTCCGTCAGTGTGTAGTAGCCAGTCTTCGGGGTGACTTCGCGATCAAAGCCGTCAAAGTCTGCCTTCAAAAAGGCTTCACTCAACTGACGGGCACGATCTGCGCGAAAGTTGAACCAGAGAATCACATCGTCATCACGGATACGAGCCTGATCCGCTAGATCGAAAATCATCGGCGGCATGAACTCATCTCCACGAGGTTCGGCTGGATAGGCTGCTTTTACAGCATCCGCCGGCGAGTCGCTACGCTTGTCGCCACGCCCGAGCACGATGGCATCCCATGCCAATTTGTTGCGGTCCCATCGCTTGTCCCGATCCATCGCAAAGTAGCGCCCGATCACCGTGATGATCTTTGCGCCACTGCCTTCAATGTCCTTTTGCAATTTCTCAAGATACGCAGCACCACCTGTGGGTGACGTGTCACGGCCATCAGTGATTGCGTGAATGCAGATTTCCGTAACGCCAGCTTCCTTGGCTGCATGACAAAAGGCCGCGAGATGTTCTTGCTGGCTGTGAACCCCACCATCACTGACGAGTCCGAGCAGATGCAGACGGTGTCCTTTTGCTTTGGCGAAGGCGTCTTGGAGCACAGGGTTCGTCGCCAATTCACCATCACGGATCGCTTTATTGATGCGAGTCAGATCCTGATACACGATGCGACCAGCCCCCAGATTGAGATGTCCGACTTCACTGTTCCCCATCTGACCGTCCGGCAATCCGACATCTTCGCCGGAGGCTGAGACCGTGCTCCCAGGGCAGGTTGCATAAAGATGGTCGTGGAAAGGCGTCTTGGAGAGCAGCGTCGCATCTCCATTTTCAGCAGCCTTGGCTTTACCGCCGGGATTGATACCCCAGCCATCGCGAATGATCAGAACAACAGGTTTTTTGGACATGTGACAGTAAGAGAAAAGTGGATTTGCAGGAAGCAACCCATGCCCCATACCGACGTAGAATCAACACCCTACTAGCCAGCCAATCGCTATTTCCCAATCGAATCACCGTCTCCCGATCCGCTCTTCTTGGGCTTCGACGCAGTGCCACCGTCGCCATCGGTGCGTCTCCAAGCATATTGAAGGACGTAGTGGGCACCGTCAGGCGTTGAATTGAACATCGTAACCTTGATCCGATACTCGCCAGTTGTTTTTGGCGTCACCGTAGCGACTGCAACGATCGATTCGTCATTGTCACCATCCACCAAGTCCCCTTCTGAATCGTAAACGGCAATATCGATATCTCGTGCATCTTTGCAGCCAGCGGCGACCAACTTATAGGTGTTCCCTTCGTGCAGCGTCGTAGTGATTACGGTGGACTGCTTGAGCCTGAGCAGCCCCGTCGTGTAGTTTTCCCGAACATTCCAGTCCAGGTTCGTTTTCAGGGTGTCAAAAAGCTGTTTTGCAGCAGCCGCAGCGCTCGCTTCTGATGCCGACGTGTTCAAGGCGGCCAACACAATGCAACCCAGGGCAATCGCAAAAATTTTGCTAATGGGAGAGAATCGACGGGGGAAGATGAAGGATTTCATATTTACCTCAAAGAATTGACATTCGAAATTTTCCGAGACTCAGACGCAACCCCTGCTATTTGCCGGGAGGCGAACAGGATTGCACACCCCGTTTGTCTGGCAAGAAAAACTGGTTTAGCTGCCTTTACCCTACCAATCCAAGGGCTCACCCCGCCATTGACTCCCGCCTCGACCTCCCGAAAATCACGGCGCAATGTCTGACACCGCCACGACTCCAATGATGAAGCAGTATCTCGCCATTCGGCGGGAACTGCCGGAGGATGTGCTGCTATTCTTCCGGCTCGGCGATTTTTATGAGTTGTTCTTTGAAGACGCCAAAACCGCATCGCCGATTCTGAATGTCGCCCTGACGAAACGCAATGGTATCCCCATGTGCGGGGTGCCTCATCACAGTGCGCAAGGTTACATCGCCAAGCTTATCCAAGGTGGAAAGCGCGTGGCGATTGCAGAGCAGACGAGTGCGCCGGTCGCTGGTAAACTTGTCGAGCGCGAGGTCTCCCAGATCATTAGCGCTGGCACGGTAAGCGATCTAAACTTGCTCGACTCTGGTCGGTCTAACTACCTCGCAGCCATTTTTCGCGACGGCAAAAAGAAGCTTGGCATCGCTTATGTGGACCACACTACAGGCGAATTTGAAGTGGGTGAATTCGCCACGCCTTCGGAACTGATGGATGAACTTGAGCGGCTCCAGCCAAGTGAGTTGATCTGGAATGAGGAGCAAGAAGATCTTTTCAAGGCCGTGGGGAAACCGGTCTGTGGCCTACGGTGCGAAGGATACCTTTTCCTGCACGATCAGGCGATCTACAGCCTGACTCAGCATTTTCAGGTGCAGTCTTTGGATGGTTTTGGCTGCACAGGAATGCACCCGGCAATTTGCGCCGCAGGTGCCATCCTGCAGTATCTCCAATTTCAATTGAGGCGCAGTGTCGATCACATCAAACGCCTACGCGTCGCTCAACCAGGGGAGTGCGTATTGATCGACGCGGCTAGCCAATCCCACCTCGAGTTAGTGACGAGCCGCGCAGGGAGTCAACACACGCTTTTGAGCGCGCTGGACCGCACCTGCACTCCCATGGGTGCACGCAAATTGCGCCACTGGGTCCTGCATCCGCAGCGGTCTCTGGAGGTGCTTACGGCAAGACAGGAATTTGTGGAGATGCTACTGCGCGAATCCATGCTGCTGAATCAAATCCGCACACTTCTCAAAGAAGTCCGCGATCTCGAGCGCACCAGCAGCCGCCTCAGCCAAGGCAGCGGTAATGCCCGCGATCTACAGATGCTGGCACAATCTTTGGAGGTGGTTCCCGCCATCCGCATCGCCATGGAGGAGACCCGTGACCGCCATGCTGCGCTTGGAGGAACGGACACGCTGAGCCTTTTGGAAAGTCTCTTCTCCCGGCTGCACGACCTCTCCGCTGTAGCCAACGAAATCCAATCTGCCACCGTCGAAGAACCACCCATCCAGATTAAAGAAGGAGGAATTTTTCGAGATGGATTCCTTCCCGAGTTGGACGAACTTCGCCGCGGCTCTACCGAAGGTCGGCAATGGATTGCGGACTTACAAAATCGCGAGATCGAGCGCACGGGCATCAAGAGCCTGAAGATCAAATACAATGCGGTGTTCGGATATTTCATCGAGATCACCAAGGCGAACGTCGGCGCAGTTCCTCCAGATTATCACCGAAAGCAAACGACGGTGAACGGCGAGCGCTACATCACGGAAGAACTAAAGCGGATGGAGGACAAGATCCTCGGTGCGGACGAGCGCAGCAAAGCGCTGGAGTATGAGGAATTTCTCAAGCTGCGCAGTCGCACCCTTGAATATTTGTCACAAATCCAGGAGACGGCAGAGGCATTGGCAGTCTTAGACGCTCTCAACTCGTTGGCGGAAACTGCGCGACTCTTCAACTACAGCCGACCGATCCTCAACGACTCCCAAAACCATTTCATCCGCGACGGCAGGCATCCAGTGCTGGATCAGAACCTCACTGGCGGCGACCGCTTTGTGCCGAATGACACCACGCTCGAACCCAAAGAGAACCGCTTGCTGCTCATCACTGGGCCGAACATGGCAGGCAAGAGCACCTACCTGAGTTATCTCCACGAGGAGTTGCGGGCGAAGAA
>CAZCAL010000273.1:0-6464 GCA_964496625.1 uncultured Verrucomicrobiaceae bacterium
ACTTGAGATGAGGCGTTTTTGTTCACGCTTTCCACAAGGTTCATCGACTTCAGCACCGCATTCGTCATGTAGCCCAGCGTGGACTGCTCCGCATTGCACAGGCCGATGCGCAGCCCTGGGCGGGCGAGGTCCGCCAGCGTCTGGATGTTCTTCGGATTGCCCTTGGGCATCGCGATCCCGATCTGCGTCTCCGTCAGCATCACGGCCTCTGGAAAGTTCTCCGCTACAGGCGGCACGAAGCAGACGTCGCAGGCATAATACATGTCCGGGAACTTTGGATTTTCCGTCGAGCCCATGGTCTTCATCGTCGCACAAAGGATGCCACAACCGTTGAACATGGTTGAGATGCTGATGCCCTCGTGATCCGCGAATTCTTGGATCAATTTTTCGATAGCAGGACGATTCACCCCACCACTGAATAGCACCACTTCCGGAGTGAAGGCCCAAGCATCCCCACCCGCCGGAGTGAATCCAAACTTTGTCATGATCTCCCCACCGCGCTGAGGGGCCGCAAGGAAACGGGCAAACTTCAACGCCGTTGCAGGCTGCTTGCACGCGGTGAGGACCGCTGCGCTAGCGGGTTCTTGGTGTTCCGACAGTGGCGACACGGACACAATCTCCAGATCAGGAAACATCCGAGCGGTCGCGTCCCAGATGATTGCCGCATCGACACTACCGATTTTCACATCCGCAGCCAATTCGGTGACGGTAGGCTTCATCACCGCCGCCTGCTTTGCAAATGCGTCCCAGCGATCCCCTAGCACCTTGCGAGTAATCTTGCTGATGCTGGCAGCCTCTGGATTGGCGACGGCAAATTTGACATCCGCCTTCAAGAGGTCATCCAAGGTTTTGATACCTTTGGGATTGCCCTTCGCCACGGCAATCACAGGCGTCTGAATCGCGACTGGAAGAACCTCGGCAACAAGTTCGCGCTTGGATGCGTCCGCCAATGATCCATCGTCCGCTGCGATGAATAGATCGCCTGTCTTTGAAATCTGCAACTGACTCAACAGCGTACCCGTGCCGCCAAACTGGGCCGACACGCTGATTCCAGTCTCCTTCTCAAAGGCCGCCGCGGCGGCTTCTACAGGCTTCTGCAATCCTGCAGCGCAAAAGATATCGAGGTGCGCTTGCGAGCCCGAATGGCCGTGGCCACGCCACTGGATGATGAGCCACGCGCAACCTGCGGCAATAAGTAGGAAAGGAAGAAGACGTTTCATGCTAGTGAAATTAAACGGCTGAGCTGGGTTGATCTTCCCGCGAACTGATCCCCCACTCGGGC
Source organism: uncultured Verrucomicrobiaceae bacterium (assembly GCA_964496625.1). GTDB lineage: Bacteria > Verrucomicrobiota > Verrucomicrobiia > Verrucomicrobiales > Verrucomicrobiaceae > JACKQF01. The sequence continues at coordinate 1,283 of CAZCAL010000273.1, forward strand.
AGCAGCACGAGGCTGACCAGCATCATGCTTGCTAGCCCAAGAGCGCAAGCCGCACCCAGACTCGAGATCCCACCATTTCCCGCCAGAGTGAGGCTACCAAATCCAATCGCGGAAGATAGGGCGCAGAAGAGGATCGCTCTTCCCGTTGTGCGACGCACCGAGACCGCATCAACCTCCGGTCTGCGCAACGCCAAGAGGATGTGGATGCTGTAGTCAATGCCTGTGCCCATCAGCAATGGCACCGCAGCGATGCTGGCCAAATTCCAGGTCTGATGAGTGACTGCCATCAAGGCCAGCAAAGTCAAAAATCCCATCGCCAGAGCCGAAGCAGCAAGCCCGACATCTCGCCAATTCTTGAAAACAAAATACAATGCCACCAAGAATAACAAGCTCAGCGGTAGCATCCAGGTGATGCCATCCCTCCAAGCCGTTGCAGCGAGTTCCGGTCCCAGTGACTCCCACGCAGGCAGATGAATGCCGGGATGCGGTTCAGGGAGTGATGCTGCCGCTTTCGGTGTGATCCAACCGAGCGCTGCAAACGTGTTGGCATCCATCTTCACCATCCGCTGGAGATCTTCAGCAGCTGCCGATTGATGGGGATTCAATGGAGACGGAGTTGCGAGATCTTTTTCCAACCCAGCAAAAACGCCGTCTGCGAGCACCAGCGAGTCTTCAGTGAACCCAGCAGCCAACACCGCAGCCTTCAACGCCTTCCGGTCTGCCAGCAAGCGATTCAATCCAGCGCGGTTTTCCTCCTGGTGAAGAGGAACCGGCAGAAAAAGATCCGGCAGCCAAAAGGAGCCCGTTGGCAGAGCGGTCAGCAAAGCAGACAGCTTGCGATACTCCTGCACATCTCCCGCGTGAATCAGCAAAGGCTGCCTCTGCGATTGCGCCCCGAGAGCGACTGACTCGATGTGATCCATTGCGTCCATGGCAGGACTGTTTTTTGGACGTAGCGGTGCAGCGCTGCCCTCAAACGGCGGTGGCCCAAACTCGAACAACACAGCAAAGAGACCGATCAGCCAGAGCCCCCCCCAGACACGAGGATGAAGAGAAGGAAGTGTGCAAACCTTCCGCCAGATGATTGTCGATTCGACCATCGGCACACCACCTGCGATGAGCGGCGGAAACGCTGTCAACATCACCAGCGCGCCAAAAGTCACTCCAATGGCGACCAGAATGCCCAGCTCACGCAACCCAGGAAAGCTACTGAGCAGCAGCAGCAAAAACACTGCGGCAGTACTGGCAGCGGCTCCGAGGATTCCGCGAGTGGCGTGCCGACGTAGTTCCGTGGCAGTTCGGCCTGCTGAATCTTGAAGCAGGATGACGCCATAATCGACGACCAATCCCAAGACGATGGCCGTAAACCCCAGGTTCATTGCACTGATTTTCCCCAGCACCAATGCCCCTGCCCCCAGACTCAACCCCATGACAATCAGTAGAATCAGGGTGATCCAGAGCAGCGGCATCACGGTCCGATACATGAACCCAAAAAGCAGAACGATCAGCAGCAGGCTAACGCTCAACACGCTACTGAGATCCTTCTGCATCCCCCGCCCCGCCTCCACCATGAAGGCGATGTCTCCCGTCTGATGCACCTGCAATACGGCATGTTGTTTTTTCAAGCCCGCGAATTCCTGATCAAAGGCGAGATGAAAAGAATCGAGCCACCTCCCCGCCTCTTCGTAACCAGCTAAAGTCCGAGCCGGTTTCACCGCCAACAGCACACGGTTTGACTGACTCCGCACCCCATCCGCCTCCATGGCCGCCCCGAGAGATTCAGCCCCGACCAGTTCAGTGATGCCCAATGGATCATAGGACAACCGTTGCACCTCTGCGATGTCTGGAGAGGTAGCCAATTTTTCCACCAAATCGTCCAAACGTTTCGCGGTCGCTTCAGCCGTTTTGAAAGGTTCCAACCAAGCTGACAATCGCCCCGGCTCAGCATTCTCCATGGCCCAGGCAAGCAAGGCACCGCCGCGCAGTGGATCGGTCGCTCCGAGCTGTCTGACAGACCAGTCCGCAGATTTGCCCTGCAATTTCGCCAACCACGTCGGCATCAGGCTGGTTAAGTCCGCCCCGTCCTTGTCCTCGAGCATCAGGAGCAGTTCGGAGTGTGCCTCAAAGTCGTCCTTCAGGGTTCGCAGACTTTTGACCGCCGACACGTGGGAGGGCAGGAGCGAAAGGATATCGACGTCAAATTCAAGCCGCAGCCTCCCAATGCCAGCACAAATTCCGGCAGCGAGAAGCCAGAGGATCAAAGGCCGAAATCGTTTCATGGAGCGCCCGCTATTCGAGACCGCCACATTACTTGCCATCCTTGAGCTTGGTTCGAAGCGCAGTCGCAACGTTTGGCGGGACAAACAAGCTGACATCGCCACCGAGCCGTCCGATTTCTTTGACGATCCGTGAGCTGATGTACGTCAATTCTTCGCGGGGCATCAGGAAGACGGTCTCGAGATTGGGCTCTAGCTTGCGATTCATCAGCGCTAACTGGAATTCAAATTCAAAGTCAGACACAGCTCGCAGCCCTCGGACCAAGGCAACGGCGCTTTCCCTTTTTGCGAACTCGACTAGCAGACCTTCGAAGGGCTTAACCACCAACTTGGGGATACCTTTCGTCGCCACCTGGATCAGTTCCACCCGCTCAGCGACACTAAAGAGACTCTGCTTGGCATTGTCGCGAGCCACCGCCACGACGAGCTCATCGAACAACCCAGTCGCGCGCTGAAGCACGTCAAGGTGTCCGTTGGTGATCGGATCAAAGCTGCCAGGGTAGATTGCGCGTCTCATGCCGGGAACAAGTGACAGTGTATATCGAGCAGCCATGAAGAGGAAAGCAGAATCGCAGAGTTCGGACCTGACCTCGCCGTCTCGACTTTTTCGGCTCGCGCCTTGCCAGCTGTTTTTCGCGGCGTAGCCTATGTCATCCGCTCATGCCAGCAATTCCGCCCGAAAATCTGCTCAATGCCTACTGCCAAGGATTGTTCCCCATGGGGGATGATGCTGGGAACTTGAGTTGGTATCGCCCGCGTTGGCGAGGCATTTTGCCGGTGCAGGAATTCCACGTGCCTCGGCGCTTCTTGCGCTACCTCAACCAATGCCCGTTTGAGGTTCGCTGGGACACCGCCTTTGGCGACGTGATGCGGGGCTGTGCAGACCGGCCGGAGACTTGGATCAACGAAGCGATCATCGATAGCTATGAGGAACTGTTCCGACTTGGCTACGCTCATTCGGCTGAGGTATGGAGAGCGGGCAAACTGGTCGGAGGAGTCTATGGCGTTTCCATCGGGGGGGCCTTTTTTGGAGAATCCATGTTTAGTAGAGAGACTCAGGCTTCGAAAGTGGCTCTCACACGGCTGCAACTCCGCCTCAAAGATCGCGGTTACATCCTCCACGATACCCAGTGGACTACGGACCATCTCGCGCAGTTCGGCGGGCACGAAATCCCTTGCGATGACTACCTGGACCTTCTCAATCGCGCCGTCCGTTTGCCAGTGACGTTTGGGGAATAAAAAACCCGCTCTGTTTCCAGAGCGGGTTAAAAAGAGTGCCGTTCGTCCGGTGGTCTAGTTGCTACCTGACCGGCCGTTAACGTTATTGATGATGACAGGGGAACCACCACTGCTGCCACCGCTGTTGCCACTACCACCGCCACCCGCAGGAAGGCCACCACCGCCACCGAAACCGCCGGTGCTACCGGAGAAAGAAACAAGACCACCCACAGCACCAGTCGGCATCGTGCCGCCGTTTCCGCCGTCGCCGTTACCACCACCGCTGCCGCCTGCACCACCACCACCACCGGCACCGGCACCACCACCACCGGGCCTGTAATCGGCTTTACCGAAACCAGAGCCACCAATAACAATACCGCCCACACTGAAGCCTGGAGGATTAAAGTCTGGCTCCCAGCGGAGCGCGACATAGCGTGCCTTCACCAAATGATCTGGCTTCACACGAATGTAGCCAACACCACGAGCATCTTCAGCTTTGGCGACCGGAGTCATCGAATCAAAAGCAGAAGGATCAAAGGACTTCTGTCCACGCCAGTCAGCCTTTTCAGGCAGGTCGTTGAATGCATAGACCTCGAAACGCACGGGGCGAGGAGAATGCACAGAACCAAATTGGTTCATGACGCGGACTGCACCCAAGTCATAAATCACAGTGCGGTACTTCTCATCCGACTCAGGAAATTCAAAGGCGTTGTAAGTCACTGCCTTTTCTTTGCTGCCAGATGGATTTGGGTGGGCGTAAATGATGCGAGCTCCACCCATCCCTGCCGCCAGATTGAGAGCCTCGCCACCGGTTCCACTAGCGTTTTGAGAGACTGCAAAATCTGCGTCTGTCTCGCTGCCGAAGAGTTGAAAGTTCCGAATGGATCCTCCCTTTGAAAGCTCCCACTGCACTTTGATATACTTGGCCTGAATGCCTGCGAAATTAACGCTCACGCTGCGATCTGCAGCGCTGTATACAGCCTGCCCCACTGCGATCCAGTTCGAATTGTCAGCACTGGCAGAAATACTGACTTTTCCTTCTGTATCGTCGTTGGTGAAGCTTGCGACTTCAAAAATGGTCTGACGCCCTGCATCAATCACAGCTTCAGCATTGCCGGAACCCAACGTGGAGGAGTCGAGTGGATTGTCAGAGAGCAAGGACTGAGCCTGACCGACACCCGATGAAGAAACCAATTTTGTGCCGTTCATGGTTGCGACTGCCATTTCGACAGGACGCTTCGAGACGGAAGGTAACCGTTGCCATGCCGCCATGCCAGGTGTGGCGACGCTGAGGGCAATCAGGAAGGATAAGGTGGATATTGGCTTCATGGTGCTTTGAACAATTACTGAATGGGTGGAACCGAATGATTTGCTGTGAACAATTCACCCGTTATTTAACGATTCCAACATGGAATCATGTCATTGTAAACACTTTTCCCCATTAAAAGGTTCAATCTTCATCTTGATTTATTGAAATTATTGAATAATTTGTAAATATGAAATGTCCACATTGCAGCACTTTGCTTGAGGCACGCCAGCCGGCCTGTCATCACTGTGGCTTTTCTCTCGCTGCAATGCAGCCTTTTTTCGGGGATCAGTGGGTACGGCTAGACCGCCTCACAGATGCTGCGCACTGCCTTCGATTAGCAGATCGCCACCGCGCCGAGCTGTTTCTGGACGACTTCGAG
>CAZCAL010000274.1:0-1246 GCA_964496625.1 uncultured Verrucomicrobiaceae bacterium
CCTCCAAACCCATGATCGAAGTTTTCTCCCATCCCGACTACACGCGCGTGGCGCTGGCGGGGAACCTGCTGGAGTCGGCAGGGATCGCCTCTTTCATTCGCAATGAGCAAAGCCACAATCTCATCACTGGCATACCCATCGCGCTCTTTGAACCAAAGCTCTGCGTGATGAGGGATGAAGATGCAGCCCAGGCACGCGAGATCATCGCCAATGGCGTCGCTGCATGGACGGACGACCCGAGTGAAGGAACGGAGACGGGCGAAGAGTGGACCTGCGCGAAGTGTGGCGAAACGGTGCCCGTGGCATACGGGAGTTGCTGGAACTGCGAGGCAACTCGCGAAGACCCTGCTGCGGATGGATCTTGAGAGTCTCATCAATTTAGAGAAGCGCCACCTCTGGCATCCCTTCACCCCGATGCAGGCATGGTGCGCAGATGGGCATGAGCCGATGCTGATGGTCCAAGGCAGCGGCTGCAAACTGCGTGACCAGTACGGTCGCGAATATCTCGATGGCAATAGCTCGATCTGGACGAATATCCACGGGCATCGTCATCCGATCATCGATGCAGCCATCGTTGCCCAACTGGAAAGAGTCGCTCATACCTCATTCCTCGGTCTCACCCATGAGCCAGCGATCCAACTCGCAGAGCAACTTTGCGCCTTGTTTCCCAGCGGTGAACTCAGCCGCGTTTTTTACTCCGACAATGGCTCCACCGCGATCGAGTCCGCCGTGCGCATGGCTCTCCAGTTCTGGCAACAAAACCAGCATCCAGAAAAGCAAGTTCTGCTGGCCTTTGATCAGGCTTATCACGGCGATACGCTAGGCGCGGCAAGTCTCGGCGGCATCCCGCTCTTTAAAGTCTCTGGCAATGATTTTGGCTACGAAGTCATCACGGTGCGCGACATCACCGAAGTGAAGGCGCTGCCTCCAGACGTGACCCAACGCATCGCTGCCGCCATCATCGAGCCGCTGATTCAAGGGGCCGCCGGGATGCGGATGTGGCCAGCGGGAATGCTTCGCGAGCTTCGCACCTGGTGCACGGAGAACGATGTGTTTTTGATTTTGGATGAAGTCATGACCGGCTTTGGTCGCACCGGAAAAATGTTCGCCTGCCAGCATGAAGATGTGGTGCCCGATTTCATCGCGATGGCGAAAGGCCTGACCGGCGGCTACCTGCCGATGGCTGCAACCATGACCACTGAACGTGTGTTTGAAGGCTTTCTCGGCACGGGAAAGACCTTCTTTT
>CAZCAL010000274.1:1256-6455 GCA_964496625.1 uncultured Verrucomicrobiaceae bacterium
GGCCACAGTTATACAGGCAGCCAGTTGGGTTGTGCTGCAGCGCTTGGCAGCCTTCAGGTGTTTCGTGACGAAGCCGTGCTCGCTTCATTACCAGCGAAGATGGCTGTGATGGCGGAGGTGCTCGAAACTCTGAGCCACCTCCCCAACGTGATCAACGCTCGGCAGTGTGGCATGATTGGTGCGCTGGATGTCGTGGCGCAAAAAGATCCCGTCACTCCATTCCCATCAGACCTGCTCACCGGAGCAAAGATTTGTCACGCCGCACGCAGTTACGGTCTCCTGACCCGACCCGTCCGAGATACCCTCGTCCTCATGCCACCACTCTGCGTCACAGACGCGGAACTGCGGGAAATGGGCAGGGCGCTAGAGGCAGCGATAGAGTGCGGCGCTCAGCTTTGAACTTTGCACCCAGCCATCTTAGACCCGTGCGTCAGCACCTCGTACTGCGGTAGCCATGCTGGCGGACATCACACCGGACGGCTTCGCCAACGCGGCAGCTGTTTCCCGTTGGCCAGCGCCCAGCCAGTTCACGGCAGCAGGGCTGCCTCCAGTAAGCGGCAGGAGGCCTGCGCGCACTCCAAGGAGCCTGTGGCTCCTATCAGAGGCCGAGGGCCTTCCACCTAGTTCACCGTCAATGCACTTGCATTTGACGACCCCTCGCGCTCTTTGACGATGCTTGACCGCGCCGTCCATCCACCGCACCAGCCGCCCTGTTTTGGCGGCGTTTTTCTTTCTTGTCGCCATGCCGATGGGGATGTGGTTCGTGCCACTGGGCAACGTTCTGAAAGCCTACGGTTACGGCCATCTGCTGTCCTGGGTTCTGGCTTGCAGTGGGATTGCAGCGTTTGTTTCACCACTGATTGTCGGAGCCATCGCGGATCAAAAACTGCCGCCGACTCGAGTGCTCACCGCCACCAGTCTGGGTACCTCTGGCGCGTTATGGCTCGTCTGCGCCGCGATTGAAGGACACTGGGGCGACACTTGGGTGCTGGCTGCCGCCATGCTGGTTTCACTCCTTTTTGCGCCCACCTGGGGCATCAGTACCGCCATCGTGCTCTCCCAACTGCAAGTGCCAGGGAAGCAGTTCGGCCCCGTGCGCGCCTTCGCCACGCTGGGCTGGGTCGCTGGCGCGGTCGTGGTGAGTTACGCGCTGGGCGCAGATGACTCTGTGCGTAGTGGACGCGGAGCTGCGTGCTTTTGGCTGGTCGTGGCGACCTTTAGTTGGCTGATGCCCGCGGTGTCCCCTGCGGATGCGCAGCAGCGACGCTCCTGGGTGCAGGTGCTTGGATTGGACGCGCTGACGCTTCTGAAAAATCGCGATCACCGCATGGTCTTCATCACTGCTGCCCTCTACAGCGCACCACTGGCGGCGTTTTATCCTTACTGCGTGCAACACCTGAGAGCCCTGGGAGTGCATGCAGCCTCCGCGGTAATGTCCCTGGGTCAAATCACCGAGGTGCTGGTGATGGTGCTGATGGCAGGGCTCATCGCAAAGTTTCGGCTCAAATGGATATTCCTGTCAGGAATCGCCTTTGGAGTGCTGCGCTACGTCTGCTTCGCCCAAGACACAAAGGCCTGGGTCATTGTCGGCATCATCCTGCATGGCCTCGCCTACACCCTGTATTTCATCACTACCCAGATCTATCTGGAAGATCGCATCGACCCCAAATGGCGCGTCCGTGCGCAAGCCCTGCTGACACTGCTGACGGCCGGGGTAGGAAACCTCTCTGGATACCTGGGTAGCGGCTGGTGGTTTGCGGAAGTTCAGCACGATGGACACGCGGACTGGCCTCTTTTTTGGTGGGTTCTCGCCGGGGTGACGGGTGCTGTCTTCGTCCTCTTTGCAACGACTTATCATGGGCGGAAGTTCGGCGAATTTCCGCCCCGAGAGTCGACCGGAGCATGAGCCTACCAAGTCATTGGAAGTTGCGTCCAGGCATCTGCCTCGCTACGTAAGAGACCAGATGATTGAACGCTCTGTTTTCAACCGAAGTGGCTGGCTACCGCTGATCGCTATGGTGGCCATGTTTTGCAACCTCGGCTCCGCAATGGCTGGCATGAACGAGGGGGCACCTGCCTTCGAAGGTCACGACCAATTGTCCCATTTCCCCGTGCCACTGGATGTCTATGAGACGAAACCAGGACAATCCGTGTGGCAAACGATCAGCTCCCGCGCCGCGAGAGATCCCTTCAATGTGGCCGCGACAGTCATCTTCGTGCTAGCGGTGCTGCACACTTTTGTCGCCGGATTCTTCAATCGCTGGGCGCACAAGATCGAGGAAGAGCACGAAGAACGCATTCAGCGGGAGCAACGCACTGCGGCAGACAAACCCCACGACAATGCTGAGGACGATGTGTCCTTCGCCGCGACAGTGCTGCACTTTCTAGGTGAGGTGGAGGCGATCTTTGGTATCTGGGTTCTCGCTCTCATCGGAGCGGGGATGTACTTTCATGGCTGGGAGGATGTTAAAAACTACCTCGGACACGACGTGAACTTCACGGAGCCCATGTTCGTCGTCGTCATCATGGCCATCGCTGCATCACGGCCCGTGGTGAGGTTTGCCGAAAATGGTTTAGCCCTCGTCGCCAAGCTCTTCGGCGACACAGTCGGTGCGTGGTGGATGGCCGTTATGACACTGGCACCGGTGCTCGGGTCCTTCATCACTGAGCCTGCGGCGATGACCATCGCCGCGCTGATTTTGGGCCGGAAGATCTATGTGCTACATCCCAGCAAAGGGCTCGCCTACGGGACTCTGGGGCTGCTATTCGTCAATATTTCCATCGGTGGAACGCTGACTCACTTCGCAGCACCACCCATCCTGATGGTCGCCGCTCGTTGGGATTGGGATACCGCCATCGTCGCGAGTAACCTTGGCTGGAAATGCGTTGCCGCCATCCTCACCAGCAACCTGATCTACCTGCTCTTCTTCCGCAAAGAACTGAAGGAACTAGACAATCGTGCGCATCCAGAACGCGCAGGCAAGGCCCCACGCTGGACGGAGCGCGAGGACCCGATACCCCTCGCAGTCACCTTCTTCCATTTGCTGATGCTTGCCTGGACGGTAATGACCAATCATTACCCTGCCCTATTTGTCGGAGGCTTCCTGTTCTTCCTCGCCTTCGTTCAAGCAACTGGTCACCACCAAAACGCAGTGCTCCTCCGGTCGCCGATTTTGGTGGGATTCTTTCTCGGATCACTGGTCATTCACGGTGGTTGCCAGGGCTGGTGGATCGAGCCCCTCCTCACCAGCGGCATGCCTGAGTGGAGCCTCCTCCTTGGCTCGGCCACGCTAACAGCATTCAACGACAATGCGGCGATCACCTTCCTTGCCGCGCAGGCTCCAGGGCTCAGCGACTTTGCCAAATACGCTGTCGTCGCGGGTGCGGTGGCGGGTGGTGGGCTGACGATCATCGCGAACGCGCCGAACCCTGCTGGGCAGGCCATCCTTTCTCGGCACTTCAAGGGAGGTGTTTCACCTGGATTGCTGCTCCTCGGCGCAGCGATCCCGACCGTCATCGCGATCCTTTTGCTGCTTGTTTTGCGGAGCCCGCTGATGCATGGATAGAAGATCATGTTCACGGGACTCATTGAAACCACAGGCAGCATCATCGCACTCAATCGCAATGGCGAAAGCGCCCGACTGATTGTGAAGTCTCCCCTGCTGGCACCCGTGGCCGAGATGGGTGAAAGCATCGCCATCAACGGCTGCTGCCTGACCGTCGCAGCCATTGATACCGCTGCCGATGAACTGTCTTTTGATCTCTTGGCACAGACCCTGAAGGTCACCAATTTGGGCGATCAAAAGCCCGGCGACACCGTGAACATGGAGCGCGCCATGACCATGGGCGCACGCTTCGGCGGGCACTTCGTCCAAGGGCATGTGGATACCACAGCGCGCATCTTGGATTGGTCGGAAAAAGGCCAGGATCACCGACTGGAGGTCGAACTCCCACCCGAGTGGCGCACCCAGGTTTTAGCGAAGGGCTCGATCTGTCTGGATGGCATCTCGCTCACGGCGGCTGAAGTGACTGCCACCAGCGTCGTCTGCTGGATCATCCCACACACGTTCGAACTGACCCACCTCCACACACGCGCCGCTGGGCAACGCATCAACATTGAGTTCGATATGCTGGGCAAATATGTGCGCGGCCTCCTGGAAAATCAGGGCTTAGTGACGGGCGGCGTACCGCTCGCAGCTACCAATTGACGCAGCAGGTCCGTCTGGATTTGCTGGATCTCCAGCAAGCGTTGAGCGTGATGGTGAAGGAGATGATCCACCTTTTCATGCAGGTGTCGAATCTCTAGCTCGGCCTTGAGGTTCACCTTGTAGTCCTGCTCCGCGCGATGGCGATCGCGGGATTCCTGCCGATTCTGGCTCATCATGATGACCGGTGCCTGAATGGCAGCGACACAAGAAAGAATCAGGTTCAGGAAAATGAACGGGTATGGGTCCGGCGGGCGGGCAGTGAGAACCAATGTGTTCACCAGCAGCCACAGTACCAGAAAACCGACAAAGCTGAGGATGAAGGCCCAGCTACCACCGAACTCCGCGATCTTATCGGCCAAACGATTTCCAAACGTCCGGGCCGACTCTTCCTCCACATCAGATGGGCTTGTGGAAACAATTTCATGCGCTTTGAGGCTTTGGATAACATCGCGCTCAAGATCGGTAATTTCCCCCAATTCTGCACTGAGTGCGTCCTCCACGTAGTCCGCCTTGAGAGCCGCGAGTTCGTACGTTGAGACGCAATCAGACTCGGTGATTTGCGGATGTCGCTTCTGGATGAATTGGAACAACGACGGCCGGAGCGCTGAGCAGGAAATGCATTGGCCCGAAGGCAGTCGCTTACCTGTAATGGCGCAGATTGAATCCATGGAGGTCATGAGCACCGAGACTAGACGCGAATGAAGCCTTCGTCATGCACGGCTTCACAATCCCGACTTCGTATCTGCGGCAGAGATTGGCTCGGGCTTTTCAACCTTCCACACCGATGGGTGCCCCCGCCGCTGCAGCGCCAGCCAGTTCAGGGCTGGCAGGTAGAGAATCTCATGGCCACCATCAAAGACGGTGATCCTGGCCTTGGCGGAGGTCTTTCGAAACAGCACCGCCTTCGTTCCATACAGGGGATCTGGCTCGGCAACTGGCCAGCCCTTCGGCAACTTTTGCGTGTCGTAGTAGGCGTGTATTTCCGCCTCTG
>CAZCAL010000275.1:0-1143 GCA_964496625.1 uncultured Verrucomicrobiaceae bacterium
CTGCCCCTTTTGCACCTGCCGGGCGATGGCAATGATTGTCTCCTGCACGACATCGAACGCCTCCTCACGAGTCAGTCCAGCCTTGGTCGCGACACTAAAGACCAGACGCCAGTAGGTCTGGTAGAATTCATTCCATGTGCGCTGATCCTCCCAATTATTGAGACGCTCAATGAGACTTTTGCGGGTTTTCTCCCACAAAGTCTTCTCTTTTTTGGCGTCTTCTGACTGGTTGTCATCAGACGGAAGTTCAACGACTGGATCGCCCATGGTGAATGAATAGTCAGCGGTTAGAGGCCGCTGTCAAACGCGCGATCATTACAATCCGCCCCCGCGCAAAAACGATTTTTCTATCGCCGAACAAACCTTCGATCTTTTTCAGGCCCCACGGTGTCCAACGACGACGGAAGTTTTTGGTTTGGATGACGGGAGCGTGGCCCCTGAGGCGGGCTCTGCGAAGTTTGTTTGGCGCGCCGGGGTAAACGGGTTGGGTGTGAGGGGCATGATGCGCTTCATGCCGTAAAAAATGGCGCTCCAGGACATCTCATCGCCCATCTTCTCCCAGCTCATCGCTCCCGCTTTCCCTCTGATTGACGACACTGCAAGCACTCGCAGCTGCGCCGCAGTGGTGAAGGAGCCGTGCGGCCGCGGCTGAATCAAAAGAGTTTTGATGAGGCGAAAAACACGCTCAATGAAACCCTAGCGCGGGCTACCAGCGCAACGGCGAAGAACCAACAAGCGGTCTTCATCTGTCTAACTTTCATTCTGATCATGTTGTTGGGGCACCCACTGGCAGCTCAGGCGCAGTTGCGCAACAATCTGGAGGCGGACCGCCGCGCCAAACGACGCCTGCAACACCTTCGCAACCCTCTACGCCCGATTGTGATCGCCACCTTGAAAACGCTCCGCCCACCAGCGCTAAGCCTCTGCAAAGGCGAACCTTACACAAACAATGCGACTCCACTAGAAACCATCAAATCCATCCCACTAACGCGCGCCAGCGACCGAATTGGCGCAGGCAGACGCGACCTACTCCATCGTGTCCGCAACAACGGACACACACCTCCACCTCCTCGCAGACCGTAACACCACCGAACTTGTGCTCCGAGAGACGGAGTGATTCTACGCCGCAGATTCCCCACTCCG
>CAZCAL010000275.1:1153-4224 GCA_964496625.1 uncultured Verrucomicrobiaceae bacterium
GACAAAAAAAAATTATCGGTGTTAGCCTAAATGAAATCATTGGAGGGGACTCACTGCCTCCGTGTTTGACTGTCCCGTCCCTTCAAATCGCAATTCGGGAGGGGGTGCATCGAATAAACTGGTAGCCTCCAGGCTCCAAACTCACGGTCAGTTTCGGGGTCAGTGATGAGGTTCGTCAAACAAATGAATCAATGTGTGTCACTTCGAGGTGCCGTTCCGGTAGTACCCTCCGACGGGGTGCACTAAGCATATGCTTCGGATTCCGCAGAACTTTCTGTTAAACGCCCCTAGCCATCGCCTGAAATACACCACGTCAAAACTAAACAACTGCATACCGCTATCCTCCTCATGAAAACATTGCTCAGCACATTGGCCTTCTGCTTGCTGGCGTCAAACCTCGCCGCCCAGACAGATCTCCTCATCTATAAGTTTGCCCGGACTCGTGTCTGGCAAGAGTATGAATCCCACCGTGATCCGGCTACCAACCAAATGAAGGGGAGAAACATCCTCACCGGCACCAGTAAAGACGCGATGTATTGGGTCATTGACCGGGCAGCCAGCCAAATGGCGGAGATTCGATACTACACTGTTTATGTCGATGGAGTGAAGAAGAAGCTCTATGACATCAGCCCCTGGTCCATTTCCAAACTGGAAACTGACCTCTCTGCCTACAGTCAGGATGCAAATGGTCTTGGAGACCAATTTATGGAGATGATGATCCTCCCAAGCGCCCGGATCGGCACGAATTGTGTCAGTCTGCGCGCAAGCGCGCCCAGCAATTTCTATGACCCTTCACTCGACAGCTACTTTAGTCAGCCCGGTTTCGTCTGGGACCTAATTGGTAAGAGTACGGCTCTAAAGCTATCGGCCACTCTCACGTTACCCGACGTTGCCAAGTCCCTGGCAGGCGAATATCAAGGCGCAGACACAGAGGAGTTTGACAATTTCTACAATCCCGACACTGATTCCTATGAACTTTCCTATCTTCGCGCCAGGGCAGACAAGGGGAGTCAAAGTGCAACCCTAGACACCGCACTTACCCTCAGATCTCGAACCACCTCTGCCGGAGCCGGCTTGACGGCTGGTGGTCTTAACAACGGAATCCAGACCGTTGTGAATGCCTTGGAGGCGCTCGGATACGACCTTTATTATGTTCCAACTGTAGCACCCTGAGGCATTTTTCAATCCGTAGTTTTTCACGCTTACCTTTAGCCCTTTTCCCTGAAATTTGATATGAATGCGACTCATTCTCACTTTAAATCAATCCTCCTGATGACGGCGACGGCAGCTGTCACTGCCCTCTCCTCACCAGACGCACTGGCCGCGCCAGCCAACGACAATTTTGCAAACTCGATTGCGATCTCTGGCAGTGAGGGTACCACCAATGGCGACAACATCGACGCCACAGACGAAACGAACGAACCTCCACATGATGGCGGCATCGGAAGTTCGTCGGTCTGGTGGTCTTGGACGGCTCCGTCCACTGGAACCACTCAATTCGATACCTTCGGTAGCGATTTTGATACCGTGTTGGCGGTTTATAGCGGCTCGACGCTGCTCAGCCTTTCCGAAGTTGCCAGCAACGACGATTCTACTGGTAGCCAAAGCCGAGTCGAATTCAGCGCCCTGGCGGGACAGGTTTACCATATTGCCGTCTGTAGTTTCATTGATCCCAATACTCAGGGCAGCATCGTCCTGAATTGGAGTGGGGCGCCACCAGCTCCGGTTGGCACCATTTTAGTCTACAAGCGAATCACTGCCTTTAACTCCTACTTCCAGACAGCTGAAGACACAACCCCATCCGCACCGTCCAGCGGCACCTTTCGTGGAACCGATACCGCCTACACGATCTATGACGTCACCAACCGCAGAACGGCCACCGTCTATACCTGGACTGAAAAGGTCGGAAAAGTAACGACGAAGTACTACAGCGTTTCCGGTGTGGACGACTACTTCCCGTACACGATCATCCCTCTACGCGGGACCAACACATTCCAGTGGGCGGACATCTTTACTGTAAGTAATGAAAATCAAGACACAGATTTCAACTCTGCCTCTACGACCGGGTATTCCCAAAAAGACACTGGCAAGGCGCTACCTGTCGTCTTAACCCCGACTCTGACGGTGAATGCCCCGCGATCAATTGCGTCTGAATACCTCTACAATACCCACGACCTAACTGGTTGGGACTACGATCTAGATGAAGCCCTCCCCAACACCATCCGGGAATTTTATCGCTACTCCGAGAACGCAACCCAAACTCTCGACACCACCCTCACGAAGGCTGCGAATCTAGAAGACATAGTGGCGGATGCCGTCCCCTACGCCAAGAAAACCGCAGAGGCTGGGGTACAGCATGTCATCAAATTGTTGGTTCGGTTGGGATATAAGGAAGATAGCGGGTACGGTTCCGCTTACTGATAGATAGCGGTGTTGCATTGGTCTGCAACGCCTTGTCTTGGCGGTCGGGACTGGTTCATCTTGACGTAGTCCCGGCCGCTTTTTAGTACTGCAATCGAATTTGTAACCGATCCATGATCCCCCCTGTAATCCGTCTTTTGAGCGCTGTACCATGGTTAGGCTGTCTATTGTGCATCTGCCTCGTGGCATGCAAAGCAAAGTCGCCGAACACACCCTCCCAGAAGGTAGCGCAAGCACCGCCTCCCCAGAAACAGCGGAGCAAGCCCCAGATGCGTCCCTACCCAGGGGAGATGCGTGATGGCATCCGCTTCCGACGCAGCAAATACTCCGATTCGACAGCTCTCGATTCCAGCACAGCGGCAAAGGGTCTCGTGCGCGGGGATGCTGGCCTCAACGACCGGATGTCAGCGTTGATTGCCAAAGTAGGCATCTCTGTTGACAAGGATACCTGTCTCAATGCGCTGGCCCAAGTCGCCGACCTACCCTCGGAAAAGCTGCCAGAACTTATCGGGAAACTGCTACACCACCCAGATCCTGACGTCCGTGGACGTGCGCTTGCCGCTCTGGAAGGTTACGACGACCCAGCTGTCGTGCCCCCTGCTGCACAGGCATTGAGTGATGCAGATCCTGACGTTAGGCTGCAAGCAGTC
>CAZCAL010000275.1:4234-6049 GCA_964496625.1 uncultured Verrucomicrobiaceae bacterium
CTCAACGGAGTGAATGCACCAGAGGTAGCCTCAGCACTCAGCAAAGCACTGGATGACACCGATCTAAACGTGCGACAGCTCGCTCTACAGGCTGGGCTGGAGCAACCACCCGCAGCCCGCGCCGAACTACTGCAAAAATCCGCTGCATCTACAGCCCCCGACTTGGCCAGCGCAGCACTGAACCTAATGGATGCGAGTCCCAGCAAATCTAACATACCGTTCTTCATCCGTGCCTTAAATCATCCGGACACCGACGTGCGTGACCTGGCCCGGGATACCCTCGCACTGACCTTCCATGAGGTCTTTGATTCGAGCGCTCAGGCCCATGGCTGGTGGGTGGCGAATCAGCGAAGATACTCTCAAGATCTGGTGGAAGAACAACTGATCCCCGAGCCAACACCTCCCACCAAACCCTGAGGCCACGCTTGAACGCATCTGCTAGATCCCTGATGCAGGGGCGAAGAATCAAACCGGCACTATGCTGGCTGTTGGGTGCCATCTGTCTTGGCGTCCTTTTGTGGGAATCCCTGCCAGCAAATCTTTGCTGGCCCAGCCTACCCTCAGGTGGCTGGCAACGCCCGCGGGACGGCAACGAAGCTTGGGCACTCTATGGCTGGTGGGGGCTGCTGGCCGCAGCAACGATCTATGCACTGCTCTCCCTTTCTTCATCGTTCTGGCTGAAGCGACAGGATGTCGAATCATCGCCAACGGCCCCGAACTATTTGCCTTGGCAAAAATGGGACTACCTCTGCCTGGGATTGCTGATTGCCCTCAGTCTCACCCTTCGTCTGCTGGTGATGGATGGGCCGATGCATCGCGATGAGCAGGACAATTTGGTCCACCAGATCCTGGGCACCTGGGTTGCCCCAACCGTGAAAGCTGCTGCGCGATCGCGGCCCGGCAGACCTGCAGACTCACCACCCGTCGCCACTCAACAGCGCATGCTGGCACTGATCGATCAACCTCAATCCCGTCTGCGCTGGGAGGAACGCTCCTGGACGGACACCACCCTCGGCAGTTGGGCTGGCAATAACGCGATGCCTAACAGCGTCGCCGCACGATTTTGCAATCGCGTCTGGCAAAGTCTGACAGGCAATAGTGATCGAACCTTCAGCGTCGTCGCGCTGCGCGTCCCTGCCCTGCTGGCGATGACCGCAGCAGTGGGCATTTTCTTTGCTCTCTCCCGGCGCTGGCTCCGCTGCCTTCCCGCAGCAGCCATCGCGACCGCATTGTTTTCCCTGCATCCACTGATCATCCGTTTGGGCGCTTTGAGCCGTGGATATGCCATCGCAATCCTCGCGCAACTCCTATGCTGGTATGCTTATGATCGTGCACGCGAGTGCCCGACGCGTTGGCGCTGGTGGTTTGTGGGGGCACTCTCCATCTGGATGTCCATACTGAGCTTCCCTGGGATGGTGTATCCCTCATTCTTCGTCGTCTTAACCGGACTATGGGTCTGCGTTAAAAGGAAAGAAGACGGGCTCCTACAACGGGCTGCCACTTGGACCAGCGCTCACCTCGCGGCCTTCGGTTGCTGGTTGCCTCTGGGACTGCCTATGCTGGTGCAGAGCACCTTTGCCGTCACCTACAACTATCCATACAAGATCTTTGGCGTGCACTGGCTGCCGCGTTTCCTCGGCGCTGGATTTGGTGGTGAGCTGGTTGCGGAAGTGGTCAATCGCCGCCGTCAAAAAGCCACCCGTGCCACAGGCCGGATCCATCACGGTTTCGCGCTGATCCAGACGCGGGTTGACGCGCTCGGCCATGAAGGCGGTGATGGCACGCGGGGTGTAGAACTCACCCGCATTGCCCGCG
>CAZCAL010000275.1:6059-6452 GCA_964496625.1 uncultured Verrucomicrobiaceae bacterium
CCTCACTAGCGAGGCGCTGCCCGATGGGCTGGCCGCAGAAGTCTGGGCCAGCGCCCCCTGGGGTTCGCTCTT
This sequence comes from uncultured Verrucomicrobiaceae bacterium, assembly GCA_964496625.1. GTDB lineage: Bacteria > Verrucomicrobiota > Verrucomicrobiia > Verrucomicrobiales > Verrucomicrobiaceae > JACKQF01. Next base: position 6,132 of record CAZCAL010000275.1, read on the forward strand.
CATCGCAGCCTTCGTCCCTGCACTCCTGCTCATCGGTGGTTGGATCTTATTCCGACGCCGCACCGGCATCTGGGTGGCCTGTACGGTGGCGGGGGCGGCAATCGCCTCTTTCGTCTACACCCAAATACAGGGGCGTGAACTACTCTACTGGTACTCATGCTATTTGACGCCAGTCATCCCCTTCTGCATTGCCAGCATCTGGCCCCCCACCAACGTCTCAGCAATCAAGTGGACGAAGTATAGGCAACCTCTTTGCCTACTCATGGCCGCCTTCTTCGTGATCTTATCCTTCCCAGATTTCAGGATTGGAAGATTGGGCCT
>CAZCAL010000276.1:0-6452 GCA_964496625.1 uncultured Verrucomicrobiaceae bacterium
TGCCATCAGCGAATTTGGACTGATCAATGTTGGCTATTTCGACTTGATCGCTCGTTGTGTTGAGATCGCCATCCGCATCAAAAATATAACGTGCGTCCTTTGCGTGTGTGGTCCATGCACCCCATGAGATCCACACGCGATGCAGACCTTTTACTGAGGGTTTCCATACGAACAAGTCATGCTGGGTGGTGCCATCGTTTTGTTTCCAGTAGCGGTAACTTTGTCCCAGATTGGGGAGTCGTGCTGCGTCGCCCGGATCATCCATTTGACCCCGCTGGCGACCGGGAGTGTAGTCGATGGGCTTGCCATTGGCAGGTTGCTCAATGGCTATGCAACCGGGTTCACCCGATTTTGTTGGTGGTGGGGCGCTATCATCGAGTAAAATGCATCTTTGAGGAATAGCCAGCGGCTGAAATACGGCGAGCTTAGAATCGATCTCAGCCTGCTTGGCCTTCAGCTTTTCCAATTCAGCGAGTCGCTCCCCCTGATCTGGCGGTGTGAGCGGGCGTTCACCATGTTGCACGCCTTCGAGCATCGCACGAATGCGATAGTAGTCAGTTTGGGGAACTGGATCAAATTTGTGGTCATGGCATCGCGCGCAACCGAGGGTCACTCCGAGGAAGGTGGCACCAACGGTGCTGACCATATCATGCAATTCGTTTGCACGCTGGTTCGTCCTTAGCACTGGATCCTGGCCTTTGACCTGATCCCAAGATCCAGCCACCAAGAAGCCAGTGGCGGCATCCGCACCAAGCTGATCGCCCGCAAGTTGCTCGCGAACGAACTGATCATACGGCACATCGTTGTTGAAGGCCTGGATGACATAATCTCGGTAATACCATGCGTTGGGGCGCTCTTGGTTCATCTCAAAGCCGTGGCTCTCCGCAAAGCGCACAACGTCTAGCCAATGTCGAGCCCAGCGTTCGCCATAGTGGGGGCTGTCGAGGAGTTCATCGATCAGGTGGTCGGTGGCAGCCTGTGGGTCCTTCTCGAAAGCGGTTTTGAATCGTGTGGCCTGTTCGGGTGTGGGAAGCAACCCGGTGAGATCAAGATAGAGTCTTCGCACCAAAGTGTGCGCGTCTGCTTTTGGATTTGCGCTGATTTTGTGTTCGCTCAGCTTTGTGCGGATGAATGCATCGATGGGATGGCTGGTGCCAGCAGGGACGGCTGGGCGGGTGATGGGAAGGAGACTCCAGTGAGTTGCTTCGACGCTGGGCTGCTCACTCTTCGCACTCAGGGGCACGTCCGTCGGCCAAGGTGCTCCCGCTTTCACCCAATCATTCATCATCTGAATTTGCGCCTGATCAAGCCCCGCCACTTTGCTGTTCTTGGGTGGCATGGTGAGGTCCTTATCTTTGCCCGTGATGTAGCGGAGCAGTGGACTGGCATCGACATCCCCAGGGACGATGGCCACCTTGTCACTGTCCCCACCTTTGAGGGCGGAGGTGCGCTCATCGAGTCGATAGCTGCCTTTATGTTTGTCAGCGCCATGGCACCCCACGCAATGGGTTTCGAGGATTGGCCGGATCTCTTTTTCAAAGTCGGGCGCAGCCTGGAGCGATGCGGTGCTGAAGATACTCAGCAAGAGGATGGAATTGGGCGAGGCCTTCATAGCGGGTCAAATCCGAGGTCGGTGGTTGCGGTGCGGAGGTGATTGCGCATGGCGCGTTTAGCGAGTGCTGCGTCCTTTTTGACGATTGCTTCAAGAATGGCGGCGTGTTGTTTGATGGGGCTACCTTCCTGTGTCCGCTGGTAACCGAGCTTGAGTCCTGCTTGCAGAAGTTCGGATAATGAGTTGAGCAAAAGCTCCGCAATCTGATTGCCCGCAGTGTGTGCAATGATGCGATGGAAATTCATGTCGGCATGAACGCGGTCGTCAAAGGAGACGGCGGATACCAGCTGCTCATGAACTGCCCGGATAGTCAGCAGTTGAGCGGTGGTCGCCCGTGTAGCTGCAAGCGCGGCGAGTTCCGGTTCGACCATTGTTCGGAGTTCGATCAATTGGCGAAGCCTCTGCGTTTGATCGGGGATGAGGAGTTCCAGCGAGCCATTGAGGGGCTTGTGAAGACGATCCACTGCGCGAATCCCTAGACCCTGGCGGATTTCAAGAAGCCCTTGCTGTTCTAGGCGCTTTGTGGCCTCGCGCACTACGCTGCGACTCACTCCCAGGCTCGCGGCGAGTTCTCGCTCAGTTGGCAGCCATTCATCGGCGGGCGTTGAGCGTTCCCGAATCTCCAGCGCGAGCCGCTGGCAGACTTTTTCGACGAGGGACGGCGGGCGCTCAATGGCATCGATCAGCATAAAGGTTTGTTTGGTAGGGTGGTCTGACCAATACGAAATTGAGCTTAATTTCCTTTCAATCTTTGGTGCAAAAGTTGCGCCGCGGGTCTCTGGGCCGATAGTCGCAGAATGAACTCAGCAGCGCGATATGATGTGCAGGGCATGGTGGTAGTGGTGATGGGCGGGACCTCTGGTCTTGGTCTATCTGGTTCGCGTTGTCTGGTGGAACAAGGCGCGCGTGTGGTGGTGTGTAGCCGTTCGGAATCCAAGGTCGCAGCTGCTGTAGAATCGCTTGGGGCGAATTGTCGAGGGCTAGCAGGTGATGCCGCTGACTCGGGGACGGCGGAGAAAGCCGTTGCTCTAGCTGTCGCTGAATTTGGTCGGCTCGACGCGCTCTATCATGTTGCTGGCGGGAGTGGTCGGGCAAGAGGGGACGGTCCAGTGCATGAGCTGACGGACGAAGGGTGGCGCTATACGACTGAACTGAATCTTAGTTCAGTGGTGTTCTCCAATCGTGCCGCGATCCGGCAGTTTCTTGCTCAAGGTGGTGGTGGATGTGTGTTAAACACGAGCAGTGTCCTGGGTTGGTCACCATCGCCAGAATTCTTTGCGTCTCACGCGTATGCTGCGGCGAAGGCGGGCATCATTGGCTTCAGCAAATCAGCCGCTAGTTATTATGCCAAGGACAATGTCCGAGTGAATGTCATCGCTCCGGCATTGGTGGAGACACCGATGTCTGAGCGGGCTTTTGGCAATCAAGCCATCATGGACTTTGTGGCAAGAAAGCAACCGCTGGACGGTGGAAGAGCCGGATTGCCAGAGGATGTGGACGGGGCGGCCCTGTTCCTTTTGTCGCGATCCGCTCGATTCATCACGGGCCAAGTCCTAGCCGTTGATGGTGGCTGGACGGTCAGTGAAGGTCGATAGCATTGCGATTATCTCGCCAAGAGTTCTTCACCTCGATAGATCACTCTCTCGACGTGTCCTTTCAGTTCTTTGTCGAGGAAGGGCGTATTGATGCTCTTCGATCTCATGAAGCTGCTGGTAAAGGTTGTGCTGCGATTTGGATTGAAGACGATGAACTCAGCGATACCACCTTCTTGGATTGGCACTGGGTTGAGTTTAAAAAGTCGCCGAGGTTCGGCGGAGTAGCGTTTCACGACCACGTCCCAGGTCAGCGCACTCTTTGAGATGAAGTGGTGGTAGAGGGCGCAGAGTGCTGTCTCTAGACCTGTGATCCCGAAAGGAGCGCTCGCAAAATCTTGGTTCTTCTCAAACGGCGTGTGAGGGGCATGATCCGTGGCGATTACATCAAATTTTCCGTCGATCAACCCCTGGAGCAGTGCGGCATTGTCTTCCTTGGTCCGCAGTGGCGGGTTCATCTTATAGTTCGTATCGTAGTCGCCAATGTCCTCGTGATTAAACATCAGGTGGTGTGGGGCGACTTCGCAAGTCACTCGAATGCCACGCTGTTTGGCACGCCAAATTGTATCCATGCCTCGAGCTGTAGTGACATGCTGAATGTTGAGATGAATGCCAGTGAATTCCGCCAATCGAATGTCGCGCGCGATGCAAATCTCTTCGCTGATTGCAGGGATGCCGGGAAGTCCGAGCGCGTAGCTGACACTGCCTTCGTGCATGCATCCTTTGCCGGAGAGTTCCTTGACTTCGCAATGGCTCGCGATGGGTAGATCGTGATCGCGGGCATACTCCATCGCGCGCCGAAGCACTTGGGGGTTATCGATTGGGGCACCGTCGTCAGTCAGCATCACGGCTCCAGCTTTTTTCATCGCGGCGATTCCCGCCAGTTCGAGTCCCTTACGGCCCTTTGTGATGGCACCAGCGGTGTAGATGCTCGCCCCGATGCGCGTGCGGCGGGCGCTCTCCAGCACGGTTCGCACGACGCCGGAATTATCGATGGCTGGCTTCGTATTGGGCATCATGATGAAGCCAGTCACGCCGCCGTTGATTGCCGCTTCGGCACAACTTGCGATGTTTTCCTTCTGCTCTTGGCCGGGTTCGCGGGCGTGGACGTGGATGTCAAAGAGGCCCGGCAGAAGGACGCAGCCGGCGCAATCGATGAGCTCAGCATCGGTCGCGTCGTTGATGCTTGGCGCGACGCCGATGATGCGATCTCCTTCCACCAGGACGTCTGCGACCTGCAATTTGGGCGAGTCTTCAGAGGCGATTTGGGCGTTTTTGTAGAGGCGTTTCATTCGGGTAGCGAAGGTCAGGCGATTGCGTCTGCGCCAGGGCGGAGCCAGTAGAGGACGCTCATGCGCACGGCGATGCCATTTTCCACCTGTTGGTTGATAAGGCTGCGCTCGTAGTTCATGCCGGCGTCAGTGATCTCAACTCCACGATTGACGGGGCCTGGGTGCATGAGCCAGAGCTTGCGATCATTGAGGATTTTCAGCCGTGCGTCGGTGAGACCGAAGTTGTTGTGATACTCCGTCGCGCTGGGAAAGAAGGGCTCATCCAATCGTTCGCTCTGCACCCGGAGCAGATAGACGATGTTGGGCTGAAAATCGAGCGCGTCGGCCCAGTTGCCGAATTGGGGCACCTCCTTGGGCACATCTCTTGGCATCAATGAACCTGGAGCCAGATAGGCGACTTGCATTCCTAGCCGACGGAATAGTAGGCTTGTGCTCCGTGCGACCCTGGAGTGCTGGATGTCTCCAACAATGAGCGCCTTTTTGACATTGAGATCTTCCAGGACTTCACGGGCAGTGAACGCATCTAGAAGCGCCTGCGTGGGGTGTGCATGCCAGCCATCACCGGCATTGATGACGGATGCGGCGGTGTTGCGGGCAATGAGACTCGGCGTGCCCGATTGTTTGTGGCGGACGATGATGTAGTCCAACTTCATGGCCTCCAGCGTCTCAACCGTGTCGAGCACAGACTCGCCTTTGACAACACTGGAGGACTCAACGTCGAAGTGGGTGACGTCTGCGGACAAGCGGCTGGCCGCCACTTCAAAAGAGGATCGAGTGCGGGTGGAGGGCTCGTAGAACAGTGTCAGGACGGTCCGGCCTCGTAACGTCGGGACTTTCTTCACCGAGCGCCGGAAGAGGTCTTTGAAAGGGGCGGCATTGGCCAGCACAAACTCGATTTCTTCAATCGAGAGCGAAGCGATGTCGAGCAAGTCTTTGCGCGGAGTCATGCAGGGGAATTGGGGAAGGGGACGGATTCGATATAGACGGCGTCTTCACCATCCTCCTCGATCTCGGAGAAGCGCACGGCGACGCGCTCTTCCTTGGCAAGATGCACATGACCGCCTGAGTAGGTGGGCTGAATGGGGAACTCCCGCCCATCTCGATCAATCAAGGTGGCGAGCTCGACACAGCTAGGCCTACCAAAGTCGAGCAGGGCTTCAATGGCTGCACGGACACTGCGGCCAGTGTAGAGGACTTCGTCGCAGAGGATTACTGGCGCGTCATCAATATCGAAGGGGATGTCCGAGCCTTCGAGTCGAGGCAAAATCGTGAACGAACCGAGGTCATCCCGATACTGGGAGATATCGATCGTGCCCACGGAGCACTGGATCTGATGCACCGTGCGGAGCTGATTAGCGATGCGGTGGGCGAGGGGGACGCCGCGCTTATGGATGCCCGCCAAGGCGAGATTCTTTGCGCCTGCGTGGTTCAGGGCAATGGCAGCGGCCAAACGCTCAATGCACTGCGCCATTTCGGCTTGATTGAGGTGCAGGCGGCGGTCGGTCAGTGTCGGCATCGGCAAACAGAATTAGGGGCACTGTGCGCAGAACGCAAGTGGGGAAGCAGGAAGTTCTCGCTGAGGTCGCTTTCTCCCAGTGAAAAACCCAGCCCGATGAGGGGCTGAGTGATCGATTCGCGTGTGTCTTTACTCCGCAATGACCGCAGCACGGGCGTTCTCGATGGTGCCGGTCTTCTCCAGGTAATAATCGTAGCCGCCTGAGTAGGTGGTGATTTGGCCGGAGTTGATGTGCAGAACCTTCTGTGCAAGGGAGCGGATGAAGTGCACGTCATGGCTAATGAACACCAGGGTACCTTCAAAGCGTTGAAGAGCCAGAATGAGCCCCTCAATAGCCCAGATGTCCAAGTGGGTCGAGGGCTCGTCCATGAGCAGTAGGTTCGGTGGATCGATGAGGAACTTCACCAAATTGAGGCGGCTCTTTTCGCCTCCGCTCAGGA
>CAZCAL010000277.1:0-2868 GCA_964496625.1 uncultured Verrucomicrobiaceae bacterium
GGCGCTCGGCGTGGACGGCGTGCTTCGTCCTTTGACCGAGATGGTCCGGCTGGTGAAGCCGCGGGCCTCCAAGAATCGCGGCGGCATCGTCCTGGTGAAGTGCCAGAACGCCTTCAAGTGCCCGCTGGTAACCCTGCGTCGTCTTGTCTTGTGGGTCTTTTTGATGCCGCCAAGAACCGTAGCGGCCATACACGGTGCCATCGCCGTTAAAGAACAAGGTCGAAAAGGACAAATCGTAGTCGAACTGAAAGAGGCTCAGATCAATCGCGTTGGCGTTAATAAGTCGGACGCAGACGAACTGATCTAATAAGGTCGTGAGACCTGGGTCCTGTAAAACGCTTGCATCAATGCCCATGCAGGAAACGCAGGGCACGCAGCGAAGGACCACCAAGAGCGGTTTGCCGGTCTTTTGCGCTTCCTCAAATCCGCGCTGAACGTCGTTGTAGATCCAGCGGGCGTCGTTTTCCATCGCCGCACGGTCACCTCTTACAGCGCCTTCACGATCTCTGACTGTCTCAGCAGTCGAGTGCGTGAATGAAAGAAGGAGGGCACAGAATCCGCAAACAAATAGCTTCATCTGCGGAAGTGTGCCCTTTTCGGGGAGGGAAGACAATCCTAGAATTCTGACCTTAGTGGCAGCCGCAGCCACCACCGCAGCAACCGCCGTCTTGAGGAAAGACATCTTCCATCGTTGGCACATGGCCTTTTTCCAAAGTCTTCGCAACGAAGCCATTCACCATGTTGGCGACGTTTTGCAGTGCATCCTGCGCAGTTTGGAAATTGATGATGGCTGGGTTAGCGTTGGCCTGCTCTTCGAGGTCCTGAAGTTGTTCCACTTCCTCGTCGCTGATCTCCTGCCCTTGGCGCTGACGGTTGTGAAGGTCACGATTCAGGGTGATCAGCTTGCGATAGAGACCGACCGCATTTTCGTCTGCCAAAAAGGCCTCCGCTTGGTCGCGTGACGACTGGATCTGCACATCCGCAGCAATGGCGGCGCAGAGTTCATTGAGTTTGTCGGTGATGATGGTGCTTGGGGTAGCGGTGGCGGTCATGGGTAATCAGGATACGTCCCTGGTGGGCGATTGCGACAACTTTTCCATGGAAACCGCCTCGCGGCTTCAGATCGCCAGCTTGGCGAGGTTCACATGCTGACCGGGCCCCTCCGAGTTCACTGTTCAGGAATGAGCGTGTCGAGCTAAATGAAGGTTCCCACTCAGGGGGACGGCTCTATTGCGTAGGGATTGCTAACGAATTTTGGGTGCTTCGGATGGGCACAGCCTGCCTTATCGGTGACCTCCGCTGCGGTGGTAGTGCGCCGTTCAGCCTGACAATTTATCCCACCACTGAGGCTCTTTGCTTCTTTACAAGGTGTCGGTTTTCAGGCATCCACTGCCAGATGATTTGCTTCGGGCATGCTGTGTCTGAATCTGTGGCGAGTGCTGCGGGGCTACCTTGAGCATTATCCGACTTATTGCACTGCGCTCCACCGCTCCACTGGAATTTCTTCAAATGCCGCCTCCTCCCAAAGTGAAACGCCCTGCCTATGTGACGGTGCAGGAGTTTTTTGAAGCGAATGAGCGTAGCCTCCGCCTGCGTCGGGTAGGGAGCGATGTGGGCATGCAGCGCCGCATCATGGAGCCATCTGTGAACCGCCCAGGACTGGCTCTCTCTGGATTCTTCACCTATTTCGCCTACAAACGGGTCCAAGTTTTGGGGAATTCTGAACTCTCTTTCCTCGCTGGGATTGAGCCGACACTGGCCGCAGAGCGGTTTCGGCAGCTCTGTGCGCAGGACATCCCGTGCATTATCGTCGCCAGGGGGCGTGCGATTCGAGACGAGTACGTGAAGATTGCCAATGAGGCTGGGATATGTGTCTTCCAGACGAGCATGGTGACGATGAAGTTCCTGAATGCCGCGACCATCAAGCTGGATTGGCTCTTCGCTCCGACTATGATCGTGCATGGTTGCCTTGTCGATGTGCAGGGGATCGGCGTGCTGATCAAGGGGGATAGCGGCAGCGGCAAGAGTGAGGCCGTCATCGGCCTCCTGCAGCGCGGGGCAAGTCTCGTTGCGGACGATGTGGTTCGGCTGCGACTGGTGGAGGAACGAGAAATTACAGGCTCGGCACCGGAAATGACCCGCAACATGATCGAAATCCGCGGGCTGGGCATCCTCAACGTCGCTGCCCTTTTCGGTGTGGGTGCGGTACGGATGAGCAAGCGGGTGGATCTCGTCGTGCGTCTTGTCGTCGGCGTGGATACTGGCGAGCTGGAGCGTGTGGGCATGGGCCTAGCCTCGGAGCCCCTGATGAATTTACAGGTCCCGGCCGTGGATCTGCCCGTGGCCCCGGGAAGGGATGTTGCTGGGCTAATTGAGCTTTCCGCCTTGAATTACAAGCTACGTGCGTTTGGTTACAATAGTGCGGTCGAGTTTGACCAAAGGTTGTTGAAAAAGATGGCGGATGATCAATTAGGTTAACGAGGAGCAGAAAGGCGCATGATGCTGCAAAAAGAATTCGTGATCGTAAACAAGATGGGCATGCACGCCCGTCCCGCAGCTCAATTTGTCAAACACGCGGGTCGCTTTAAATGCGATATCTGGGTGGAAAAGGACGAAGAACCTGTGAACGGGAAAAGCATCATGGGACTCATGATGTTGGCCGCAGGAAAAGGGGAGACCATCAAGATCACCACTGAGGGCAGCGATGCTGAAGAAGCTATGGCTGATCTGGGCGAGCTGATTGCCTCTGGTTTCGGCGATATCGACTGAGGCTCCTAGTCTCGCAGTGATGAGCGTAAGCGCTCGCTATCCAGCAGAGCGCGAAAGCGCGCTTCATCGCTTTCCCGTGTGTCGCTGACCAGAGTGTAT
>CAZCAL010000277.1:2878-6449 GCA_964496625.1 uncultured Verrucomicrobiaceae bacterium
CCAATGCGCCATCTCAGCCACGGCGTTCTTCATCCGCAGATCAAAAGTCGCAGCGTCCTCGGTGGCCCTTCCTGCTAGTCGCGCGCGCAATTCTTCGACGCTCGGCGGCAGAATAAAGATATCTGTCAGACAGCGTCTTACCAGCTCATCCTGACAGGCGCGCACCTGCTCAGCACCCTGAACATCGATATCCATGATCACATCAATGCCGCGGCGGAGATTCTCATAGACGTAACTCTTCAGCGTCCCATACCAGCGGGTGTGTACGCGGGCATGCTCAAAAAGTTCATCACGGGCGATGCGAGACTCGAAATCGGCCTCCTCAAGGAAGAAGTAGTCGCGACCGTCCACCTCGCCGGGACGTGGCTGACGCGTGGTGCAAGATACGGAAAATACGACTTTTTCGCCGTCGCAGACCTTGCGGCAAAGAGTTGTCTTTCCAGTCCCAGAAGGTCCAGAAACAACAATCAGGAGGCCAAGACGTTGGGTGGGATAATTCACTCTTCAGGGGGTAGCGCAAGCCAGTGGTGATGCAACCAAAAGCCAACCATCTTTTTGCCTTCAAAAAGCGCTTTTGAACTACAAAGTAAATCAGACCTACTCCAAACCTGCGTACTGAGGCTCACTGTCTCGCGGCCAGGAGCCAATCATAGACGATACGGTGATTATGCGGGGGCGGCGTGGTGAGGAAGCGTTATTTCGCAGGGCGTAAAATGAAGGTGTTGCCTTCGATGACCAATTGATGACCGGAGAGTGAGGCTACGTAATGCAGTGCCTCGTTGATCGGCACGTTGCGCAGGCTGATTGTGATCTTGGCACCATCAGGCCCGCCTGGCTTTTTGACAATGTTTACGCCTTTCTTCGCCGGATCAAGTTCCCGCGCCTTCATGCGGATGAACTGTAGAGCCTCGTCCAGGGTGGCACCTTTGAAATCCACCATGGACAGGATGATCGGGTGTGCTGGGCCACTGGTGGTGGCAGCGGACAAATGCATCCCTGCAGGTGCCAACACAACCGCAAAGGGTTCTACCCGCATTTCCATACCAGCGAGTTCGGCCACGTAGTGCAGTGCATCCCAGAGCGACACATCTTGTAGGTCCAAAGTGATGGACCGTGCTGGCTTGTCATCCGCACGCAGGATGATGGTTACCCCTTTAGGTTCGGTCGTGGACTTGTCATGATCGCGACTCTTAGCGCGCAGATAGGATACGGCCTGATCCACCTTGGCATCGGTGAAGGCCACCTGTGGCAGAATGATGCTTCTTAGCTTAGTTTCGAGAGGACTGGCCTTGGTTTGGCCACCTGTCGTCATGCTAAATGACATCTTCTGGGAGGCTGCCGCCTCGGCGGCGGTGCCGAAATACACGCCACCGAACACACTTCCGCCTTTGGCCGGATAGAACGACACATGCGGCATGCCTTCTCGAGCATGAGGGTGATGCAGCGTGACGGTGCCTTTGCCTTTGAGGATGTGTTTGAACTGGGACGGCTCGGTCTTCGACTTGCCGTCGCCTTTGGTTTGGGTGACATGCAGGGAGATCGTGGCCTCCGGCTCGCTGGCGAGTTCGTACTCGGCTGTGATGGTGAGGAAGTCGTCGCCGCGCTGCACATTCGTGATGCGGATGCTGTCACCGGGCCGGAAGTCCGCTCTACCGATGACGTTGGAGGGCTCCTCGGCTTGGGTGATGCCGAGGAAGGTGAGGAGGCTGATGGAGGCGAGTGTGATGAGTTTCATGGCTGGATGTGGTGGTATGTCGTTGGCGATGGACTGGATGCGAAATCGTAGCGCGGCCCCGCGTCGGAACAGTCCGACGAAACTGAGACTGAACTGCTGCGGAGCAAAAATGGTCTCGGCCTTAAGTAGGGCGTGACCGTATTCGATGCGGTGCTGCGGGAGGGCGTTTTCGAGGACTTGCGCATCGCAGGCAACTTCGCGGTCAGCGCGGACTCTCAGGAATGCCAGCCACAGCAGTGGATTGAACCAATGCAGCGCCATTAGCAGGCAGAGCAAGGCATTGAGCGGCAGGTCGTGGCGCTTTAGGTGCATGAGTTCATGCTGCACCATGAGCCTTGCCTCAGGCGCGGTGAAGGCATTCTCAAAATCGGCCGGTAGGAGCAAAACTGGCTTCCACAAACCGGTAACCGCTGGGCTGGTAATGGCGCTGCTGCACCACACCTCAGGCGCACGGTTTAGTCCCATCTCGCGGGCCATCTGGCAGATCTGCGCGGGCCATTCCTCGCTCAACGCTATGCGCGTGCGCTGAAAGCGACGCAGCGTGCGGATGAATGACAAATGGGAGAGGAGCAAAAGGATTGCAGAGATACTCAACCAAGCCAAAGGGCGGAATTTCGGCCACTCGATGCGTTCGAGATCCGGAGCACTGATGTCCAGCGATGGCGCTGGAGCTGTGAGTGTTGGTGTTTGAAAAGGCTGTGGCGAGAAAACTGACGGAGAAGCCTGCTCGAAGATGTTTTCAATGCTCCAGCGACTCTGCGGTAGCACTGGCGTGAGTAACACGATGAGTACCGGAAGCCAAAGCGCATATCGAGTGCGCGCTCCGAGCTGTTTGCGAAAAACAAACTGCAGGCCGAGTATGACCACCGTGAGTGCGGAAGCTCGTAAGCTGGCGGTGAGGACCCAGTCGAAAAGGGCAGTTAGTGAGTGCATTTGGGGGGTGTTATGAGTTGAGCTGCCGATCGAGGAGCTTCTTGAGTTCTTCGACCTCCTCTGCAGTAAGCTTGGAGTTTTCGGCGAAGTGGACGAGCAGCGGCTTTGCTGCGCCGCCGAAGATGCGGTCTAGGAAGGACTGGCTCTCCGCACGCACGCACGCCTCACGCTTCACGGCAGGAATGAAGGTGCGGGTGCCACTGGCGTTCTCAGCGGTCTTGAGAGCGCCTTTTTCCACGAGCCGGGTAAGAAGGGTTCTCACCGTGTTTTCTGCCCAGTTCATGGTGGGACGGAGAGTTTTAGTGACCTCAGAGGCAGTCTGCGGGGAGGACTCCCACAGGGCTGTCATCACGGACCACTCAGAGTCGGAGATATCGGGGGCTAATTGCATCTTTTTAGAAGTTATGTGTCTAGATAACTACAAGTGTAGTGATCCGTCAACTACACTTGTAGTGATTTGTGAAATTTTCGGTGCCTCTTAGCGACTCCCAGCCCCATTGAACCGGTTTTCAATGATCGCAACCGGATCACCTTCAAATCAGGCAGGCGTATGAAGGGCACTCAGTGAAGACCCATGATCGTTGAGTTTGGGAAGGAGTCACCAGAGGGCAAAGTAACGGATTTTGATGGACAAAATATGCCTTTGTCTCTCGGATGTCCCGATGAAAACGTCACAATTTGGGCCGTTGTCATCGGCTCAATCACTTGGTGGACGAAGGAGATATTCGGTTGGGTGGACAGCGTGTTTCGTCTCCACCAAAAATGCAGACCGAAAACCTTCGCTCAACCCGCCTCTCTTTTTGCCGGCAGTCGTCAGGGTTTAGCCGCGTTGGAAAAAATCTCGGGGTGATCCAGCAGCAAAGACTTCAGTTGCTTGGTCTTTTGAACGGGGATGTCACCCGT
>CAZCAL010000278.1:0-3896 GCA_964496625.1 uncultured Verrucomicrobiaceae bacterium
GCAGCCACACCGTTGTCGACCCAGCCGAGCTGGTTGTTGGTCGTGGATCCCGTCACCGCGTCGCTCATGAAGAAGCCGGTGCCTCCGCCAGTCAGCCGCAGTTGCTGGAAGGCACGTCCGATCTTCTCAGTCGCCAGCCCGCCAGGCAGCGGATCCCCCTCCCGCACGATCAGATCCAGCGTGCCGGCCGCATTCGACCAAATGCCTTCATCGGTCGACCGGTTCACACCGGGTTTGATGCCAATTCCGTGAGCAAGCACCTTGCCGCTGCCATTTAACGTGAAATCAAAGAAGTCGTAGAACTTCAAGCCATCAATCTCCATGCCGGGAGCAAAGGCCGTGTTATCCGCCACCGGCTGATCAAGCGGTAGCTCAGGGGTGTTCACCGAAACCGACGCGATGTTATTGGACTCGTCAAACTCCGGCACCTGCTTGGTGGCATCCAGATACACATAGAGATTGTCGATTCCTCCCAGGGCCGCGAAACTCAAGTCCAGCGTCGCAGTGCCACCGATCGGCAGATCAACGGTGCTGTTGCCTCCCACCTGCACACCCGACGTATTGGGATCGTCGCTGTAGAACTTGACTACCACACCGGTGTGGTTGTTGAGCGATCCGGGATCGCTCTTGAATTCGACGTGCACATCCGCAGAGGTGCCGGGGACGATGTTCGACGCCGTGATCTTGCTGACATACAAGTCGGTCAGAGTCGCGAAGATGTCGGCGACTGATGCAGTGGATGTTTTGCCACCCGCCGTCACCTTCAATCCCACCTGCCCTGAATGCGGCGTATTGAAGGTCACCGTGGTGGTGGCTCCGAAGGCATCGCCATAGGTTCCGTTGCCGTCCGTGTCCCAACTGTATTCCGTGATCGCATCGCCATCCGGGTCATAGGAGGAGGTGCCATCCAGCGTGATCGCCACGCCCACCTTGCCAGAGTAGGCAGGCAGTTTGGCGGCGGTAATGGCCACAGCGATGGGCGCCACATCCGTGTCCACGACGTGCACGATCACCGTGGCGGTTGCGGTTTCCGCAGGACTCTGATTGTCCTTCACCCGCAATGTCACCGTGTAGTTGCCAACGGCAGCATAGCCCGGATTGGTTGGACGTGGACCCGAAGCGTCCGGGTTGCTCCAGTCCACCCCGTTGCTAGCATCCCAGTCCCACAGATATTCAACGATCGACGCATTCGGATCAAGGTGATAGGAACCTGCGCCATCCATGTTGAACGAGCGGAATCCCGGCTTGTTGGTTTGATCCGCAACCGCGGCGATCACCGCCACGGGCACCGGCTTGGTCAGCGACTTGGTCAGGATCAAGATGGCTTGTCCAGTATTCAGGGCGGGGTAGGTATCGCCTGCCGCTGGCCACGACGCACACGTCCAACGTCCATTAGACTGCTGACCGAACATTGTGTTGGTGCTCCGGAAGCTGGTCATGATCGGGTGGGCAGGATCGGTCGAATCGAGAAGCGTCGCATTGCCGAGCAACCATGCCGAGAGATCCTGATACCAATCGCGCGGGCCGAAAGCTGTATTGATCGTGGTGATTCCCTGGATTTGTAGTCCCTTCTTCAAGCCATACATGGCATACCAGTTTCCGGCCCACCCACCGTTCTCAAGGAACGTGCCATTCCCAGCCGTGTTGTACCACGTGTTCCCGATGAACTGAATTCCACGATCGACATCATTGTCCCCTACAAACTTGCCTCCAAAAGCGTAGCCCACCAGCATGCCCGCGGTTTTCGCCACGTTGAGCCACTGGCTGTTATTCCCGTACCCGCAGGCCCCATTGGCATTCTGCAACGCCTTGAAGGCCGCCACCGAATTCGTGGTCACCCAGGCTGGCACAGCAAAGTTCCAGCGGTCGCGCGCAAGCGTGAACACGATGTTGGGCCACTGATCGATGGATCCGTCGTTGGATGCACCGTTGTTGGCAGTGGTGATGGTGTAGAACCAACCGACAGACGGTGAGTCATTCTGGCAGAACATCATCTGGTCCATCATATCGACGGCGAATGAATAGAACGAGGTCCCCGAAAAAGTTCCCATGCCCCCCGGAATGAGCGCCGCCTGGGCTGAGGCAGCATCCGGATACGCCCCGACGATAGCGGCCGCCGCAAAGGCGTGGGGATACATTTGGTTCAGTCCACTGCCATTCAAATAGATCCCTCTGCCGTTGCCATTTGTGTCTGGATTGCCGGCTGGCTGGTTGCTAATCGTGTAGGCCACCCCCAGCGAGGCGATGTAGTTGATGCCGCGCTGCACGGTCTCTGCATAGACGTCCGATTCGTAGTCATTTCCAGGCAGGTGCCCGTTTTCTTCGAATGCAAGCAAGGCTGCACCATTACTGCCCATCGGATACTCTCCCGTGCCGTCCCAATAGGCCTTCTCACCGCCGGGCAGGGTTTGGTTTTGATAGAGATACAGCAGGCCCTTTTCGATCGCCATGTTCACCCTCTCTTGATGAGTGGGAGTCAACAGCACCCGCAGCGTGGCGGTCTTTGACTTTGTGTTCGATGCCGAATCCGTGACGGTGAGCGTCACGGTCTTCAAACCGGCCGAAGCGTAGGTGTGGGAAGCGGAGATGAACTTCGGGTCGGAAGCTGTGCCACTGGCCGCCGCCGAACCATCTCCGAAGTCCAGAGTGTAGTTGTATGGTGCAGTTCCACCCCAAGTGCGCCCCCAGACGGTGACCGCCTCATTGATCGCTACGTTTCCGTAGTTCTGGCTCTGAGAATAACTCGGCATCACAGCCACCTTCACCTGTGCGCTCGCTCCTACACACAGGCAGGCAAACGTCATCAACGCGAGGAGCATTGTCCGTCGCTGTTTGGGAGGTGTTATACCCACTTTCGCGTGGCCTGATCGGGAAGTGTGTGTGTAAGTCTTCATGTCGATTGGGAGTCTAGAATTGAGGTGAGCCGGGCTTTTTTCGAAAAAAGTGAGCCATTCACTGAGAAATGGCGGACACATTTTAGCAGTAGAAATTAGGCACGGCTTTGTGATTCTGGCAAGCCATCCTTTACCAAAAAATGACATTATTGCAGAATCGACACGTAGACCCCGTCTAGTCCTAGC
The DNA here is from genome assembly GCA_964496625.1 of uncultured Verrucomicrobiaceae bacterium. Taxonomy (GTDB): domain Bacteria; phylum Verrucomicrobiota; class Verrucomicrobiia; order Verrucomicrobiales; family Verrucomicrobiaceae; genus JACKQF01. Next base: position 3,081 of record CAZCAL010000278.1, read on the forward strand.
CCCGCCCGAGCTCGCGGACTCGGCATTTTCGGTGGTCTTTTTTTGCGATTTTGGCGCTGGAGTCCTTGATCTATCGTTCAAAATCGCTCGTAAATGGCTTGAAGTGCAGACCTTGGGAGCTGCGCTCTGAATTTCGTGTCTATTTTCATTAACCAACATGTTTTTGCGCCGCAGCAAACGAGTCAAAGACGGGCAAGGAGTAGGTCTACTGCAGTGTGGTCGAAAATCGCCCCCTGCACGGTGGCCGTTTAGTGCAACGTCATGTGCTTTACCTAGGCGAGCCCAATGGTCGTCTGGAGGCCGCGTGGCGCAAGAGTGTTGAGCTCTTTGGTCAGGATGACCGGGAGCCTCTGCAAGTGTCGCTCTTCCCTGAGGAATACGCGCCTTTGCAATGCGAGGATGATGCGCTGCCCATCGCGCGCGTGCGGCTCGCCGAGATGTCGCTGCGCAAGCCGCATCAATGGGGTGCCTGTTGGTTGGGCTGCGAATTGTGGCGGCAGCTTGGCCTTGATGCTTTTTGGCGCGAGGCCTTGCCGGCGAGTCGCAAAGGCAACCGCTGGGATCTGGTGCTGCAAACTCTGGTCCTTTACCGTCTCATCGATCCAGGTTCTGAATGGCGTTTGCATCGGCATTGGTTTGATCAGCTGACGGAGAGGTGGTGAGATCTGATTGATGCGAAGGATGAAGGGCTGCTCTACGACCTAGCGAGCACCTACTTCGAAATTGATCCGCCAGAGGATCCATCGAGCTTGCGGCGCTTCGGCTATTGACTCGCTCCCGCCACCCTTCCCGCTCGCCCTTCGGGTGCTCCTTCGT
>CAZCAL010000278.1:3996-6440 GCA_964496625.1 uncultured Verrucomicrobiaceae bacterium
CGCATCTGTCTCGCTCCGCTCGGCTGACTCGCTCTCGCCACCCTTCCCGCTCGCCCTTCGGGTGCTCCTTCGTCGCATCTGTCTCGCTCCGCTCGGCTGACTCGCTCTCGCCACCCTTCCCGCTCGCCAACGCGATGCCATGCATCAAGCCATAGGTGCCGCAAAGAAAGAAGTAGGGCGCGACGCACGCTTCGCCATCCTTGAAGTCACGCACCACGGAAAGGGCCAACGACAAACCGCGACCCTGAGTTATCGACTGGATCGAACCAAACTACGTGAAGCCTGACGGCGTGACGGACGCTACCTGCTACGCACCAATATGGCTGACTTTGATCCTGCGCGTTTGTGGGGGTTTTATCTGCAACAGACCGAAGTGGAACAACCCTTCAACGAACTCAAAGGCGACCTCCCCTATGCCTTGTAGGTGACATTGAAAACAAGGCTCAAACAAAACGCCAACGGCCTGGCTCCCCGCACCGCCCTGGAGAACTTCGCCACGGTGCAAATGCTCGACGTGCATTTACCGACGACCGATGGCCGGGAGATCTCCTCTCGCGCTCCACCCAGCCAGAGAAAGACCTGCAACTGCTGCTGGATCAGCTGAAGTTGCCCCTGCCAGACTAACCACCACCCAAAGTCCCAGTGCCGACGGCGCACAAATTCTGCACGAAATCAGTGTTCCTTTAGTGTAGCCCTTACCGGGTGAATCTCGAAACTGCCCAGCATAGCGCCCAAGCTACCCCTCCAATCCGCGAAGTTGGGTTAGTGAACGGCACATCAAAAATCGAGATCTATTTTCGCTGGGTGCGTTTTTTCGCCGTTTACCTACTTCCTGGGGAGGCGGCACACACCTGAAAATAGGATTGCAATAACGAGTGAGTATTTTCGCGGTTATCTGTAACCCGTCGATGCGGAGGGCGTATAACGTCCGCCAGAATTCCCACTCACTCTGAAGAGCGGACGGCCTCAATGCCAACCTGCCATTCTTCCTGACCGCGGAACCAATTGCGGCTGAGTCGCATGGCGACATCCCAGGGCGGGGGCGGCAAGTTGCCGATCGGGGCATTGAACCAGCGGGCATCCATCTGCGCACCATCTTGCGTTAGCATGACCCGCAGATGCTTCTCACGCATCACCCGACCTGGCAGACGGGGCGTGACACCTTTGCACAAGAAGACGGGCTCGGGGTTCTTTTGCCCAAAGGGCTCCAGGAGTCGGTAGATCTCCAAAAATTCGTGGGTGATGTCTTTGAGCTTCACCTCTGCATCGATCTGCATCACGGGAGTCAGGGAGGACTTGTCCAACTTGAGCCGAGCGGAATCGCAGAACATCGCCCGGAATGGATCGAGCTGACTTTCCAACAGCGAGACGCCCGCCGCCATGGCGTGACCGCCTCCGCGAATCAGGTGGTCTCGGCAAACTTCGATCGCCTCCACGAGTGAAAACCCGGGAATGCTGCGACCACTCCCTTTTCCCATTCCCGCATCATCAAAGGCAATGAGGATCGTCGGGCGGTGGCACATGCGGGAGATCCGCGAGGACACGATCCCAATCACGCCAGGGTGCCAACTGCGGGAGCCTAGCACAATGGCGGGCAGACTCTCCAGATCCTCGATGGCACCCAGCATCTCCATGGCCTCCTCAAAGACCTGATGCTCCACGGCTTGGCGCTCCCGGTTGTGGCTCTCCAGCAATTCGGCGTGCTCCAGCGCCACTGTCGTATCCTCTGTGAGCAAGAGATTCAGTGCGGTGAAGGCGGTATCCAGGCGACCCGCTGCATTCAGACGTGGCCCCAGACGAAATCCCACATGATGGGTCTGCACTAGGCCGTCCACGGCGGAGATTTTTTTCAGCGCCTTCAGGCCCACACGCGGTGTGGTGGCGAGCGCTTCAAGCCCACGCCGCACGAGGAGTCGATTTTCATCCACCAGCGGCACGAGATCCGCCACCGTCCCCAGAGCGACGAGATCCAGACAGGACTTCAGGTCAAAGCTATCCAAGCGGCGCGTCTTGAGCATGGCGTGAGCTAGCTTAAAGACCAGACCCGCCGTGCAGAAGTAGTGATAAGAATTGCCCAGCTTCGGATTGACCATCGCGATGCAGGTAGGCGCCCCATCGGGTGAAAGCTCGTGGTGATCCACGATGAGACAGTCCACACCTTGCTCCCGTAGCCACTTCAGTTCCTTGAGCGAAGTCGTACCGCAATCCAGCGCGACGAGTAGGTCTGGCTTCCCAAACTGCTCCATCGCCCGACCCATGCCCTCCATGCTCAGACCGTAGCCTTCCTCCATGCGATGGGGGAGGAAAAGATGCGTTGGCAGACCGTAGGCCTTCAGGATCAAGTGCATCAGAGACATCGATGTCACCCCATCCACGTCGTAGTCGCCATAGAGAATGACGCGGTGCTTCCCATCGATGGCTGTAAACAGCCGCTGCACGGCCTC
>CAZCAL010000279.1:0-6437 GCA_964496625.1 uncultured Verrucomicrobiaceae bacterium
ATCTGGTCCGCAACTCTGAACAGGCTCAGGCTAACGGCGGCAATATCTTCATTCGTTGCTATGCACCCGATCCTTCGGAGATGTTCCCCAATGAGATGGTGGCAGATCTGCCTGCGAACAGCACTGGCATTGTAATCGAAGTGGAAGATACCGGCGAAGGGATTGCGCCCGAGCATTTGGCACACATTTTTGAACCCTACTTTAGCACCCGTAAGGCTGAGAATGCGACGGGCCTTGGCCTGACCGTCTGCGAGTCGATTGCGAAGGCGCATGGGGGGTCTCTCTCTGTCCGATCCGATGTCGGGAAAGGCACAACGGTGCGCTTTTACCTGCCGGTGGACAGCGATTCTGAAGAAGTGGATGCCATGGGAATGGCGCGCAATTTTGAGGCGGCACCTGCTGCTGCGGCCCGCATTCTGGTTCTTGAAGATGATCCTCTCGTCCGCAGCCTCATCACCCGCAATCTAGCGGGTCAGGGCTACGAGGTCGTCGAAAGCGCTGAAGGCAGTGAGACCGTGCGCATCTATCAAGAAGCGATGAATGAAAATCGCACCTTTGATCTTGTGGTGCTCGATCTATCCATCCCGAATGGAATGGGTGGAGTACGTGCGATGGAGAAGCTGCGCGGTATTGACCCCGAGGTCGTTGCTATTGTTTCGTCTGGTTACTCCGATGACCCTGTCATGGCCCGGCCTGCCGCTTATGGCTTCGCTGCCGTGCTGCCAAAGCCCTACGAGCCAATGGATCTGCTGCGCTTGGTGAAAAACGTGTTGAGTGCACGCGGTCTCCGTCGCGCGACTTGATCGACGTTTGCGTCGGTTGCATTAGCTGAATCCGAAAAAACCCTTCATCTCTGGGGCAAAGGATCGTGTGTTGGCAGCGTTGGTTTGACTGCTATGTCATCGCCGACCTCACTCTCCCGTCGCCAATTCCTCCGCCGCAGCACCAAGTTTGCTGTACCGCTCATCGTTGCCCCTTCCGTCCTCGGGCGTGCGGGAGCGGTTGCTCCAAATTCACGCATCCAACTTGCCTGCATTGGCACTGGTGGGCAGGGAACCAGCAATCTGCGGGCTTTTTTGGCGGATGAACGTGTGCAGGTCGTCGGCATCGCTGACGTGGATGATCAGCATCGCGCTGCGGCAGCGAAGTCGGCGGGCTTGAACCTCGATCAGACGACACGAGACTTTCGCGAGATCATTGCGCGCAGCGATGTGGATGTGATTATGAATGCAACGCCGGATCACTGGCACTCGAATGTCGTGATCGCTGCGGCGAGAGCTGGCAAAGATCTGTATTCAGAAAAGCCACTGGCAGCCAGCATTGCCGAGGGGCGTGCGATGTGTGTGGCAGTGGAAAAAAATAAGCGCATCCTCCAGTGTGGAACTTGGCGCCGTTCTGGTATGAAGGTGCGCATGGCCTGTGAGTTTGTGCGGAATGGCTACATCGGAACGCTGAAAGAGATCGAGGTCGGCGTGCCGGGAACCTTTGCCATTCGAGGTGGCTACACTGGGATGGAGGAGACGCAACCTGTTCCAGAACATTTCGACTACGCTCGTTGGTTGGGGCCTGCCGCAGAGAGGCCATACACTGCGGCACGTTGTCATTTCAATTTTCGTTGGGTCGAGGAATATGCACCCGGATACATCACGGACTGGGGTGCACACTTCCTTGACGTTGCGCAGTGGGGCGCAGGCATGGATGAGACATCCCCGACTGAAATCGCAGCAACGGAGGTTCGGCGTCGCACCAGTGGTATCTACGACGCGGCAGAGGGCTTTCGCATCGAGTATCACTATGCCAATGGTTTGAAGGTGGTGATGCTAAGCACTGACGACAAGACTAAATGGGGAACGCGCTTCATTGGGAGCGAAGGCTGGATCTTCACTGAAAATGAAACTCTGCAGGCCAGTTCCACCGACATTCTGCGGACGAAGCTGAAGGACACGGATGTTCACCTTTACGAATCGAAAAACCATCACCGCAATTTCATCGATTGTGTGATATCGCGTGCAACGCCTGCGGCACCCGCGCCAGTTGCACAAAGAGCGGCAACGATGTGTCACCTCGGCTCCATCTCAGCAGTCGTGAAGCGTCCGCTGAAGTTCGACCCAGCGGCGGAGACCTTTGGAGCCGATGTGGAAGCGAATGCGATGCTAATCCGTCCGATGCGTGATGAGTGGAAACTTACCGCATAACATGATGCGCACACCACTCGCTTCCTCAATGCTTCGTTGCCTCTTTGGTGTTCTCTCCGTTTCTTGGCAGGTTCTCCCTGCGCGCGACGCATCGCCCGGCAAGGACATCGTCGTTGAGCACAGCGTCATGGTTGCGATGCGCGATGGGGTAAGGTTAGCGACGGACATTTATCATCCCGCCCGGGATGGGGTGGCAACAGCGGAGAGGCTGCCAGTGATTCTCACCCGCCTCCCATATAACAAAGACGGTTCAAAGAAGTATGGGGAGTACTTTGCTCGTCACGGATACATCTTCGTCGCGCAAGATACTCGGGGGAGATACGCCAGTGAAGGCGTCTGGCATTGGATGACGGATGATGGCCCAGATGGTGTCGATTGCGCGAAGTGGATCCTATCCCAATCGTGGTGTGACGGTAAAATTGGGATGATCGGAACCAGTTACGTCGGTGGCACCCAGCATGCGATGGCGCTAGCGGGCGCACCAGGTTTGGCGTCTGTGATCCCGGTGGATGCGGTTTCAAACTGTGGCGTTCAGTCCATGCGCAACGCTGGTGCATTTGAGATGCGGTTCTGGAACTGGATCATGCTGAATGGCGGGCGAGGGAGCAATGCTGCGCAGGATCCTTGCGCGGAGGCTGTGTTGAAGGAGATGGCCGACAACCGTTTGACCTACCTCAAGCACCTCCCTCTGCGTCGAGGCACCACCCCGCTAAAGCTGGCACCCGAATACGAAAACTGGCTCGTTCAGGCCATGCAACATCCGGCGAACGATGACTTTTGGCAGCAAAACAACATCATTGATCACGCTGCTGAATACAAGGACATCCCGGTCTATCTGGTCGGCGGGTGGTATGACTCATGGGCGGGAAATACCACGTCAAACTTCCGTGCCTTGACTCCCGCATTGAAGAGCGATGTGTATCTGATCATGGGGCCATGGATCCATGGCCAACAGGCGAAGAGTACCCATGGGCAGGTGGACTTCGGAACTGCCGCTGCCATTCCAGACGAACTCGCGTGGCGTCTGGAGTGGTATGATCATACTTTGAAGGGGAGAGACAATAGCGTCGGCAAAACGGCACCTTTTGTCGCCAAGGTTCGATACTTCAAGATGGGCACTGGCGATGATCACAAGACGCCCGAAGGTCTGCTTTTTCACGGTGGCGAGTGGCACGATTCTGAGGTTTGGCCGCCCATGGGCGCGGTGTCGACGGCCTACTATTTGAGTACCTCTGGCGAGCTCTCCACTACGCATCCGCAGGCCGGATCTGCCGCATCAAGCTTCACTTTTGATCCTGCGAATCCTGTGCCGACCATTGGTGGAAATATATCCAGTGGCGATGGCATCATGCTGCAAGGCGGCTGGGACCAGCGTGGTGGACCGCATCTCTGGAACTGGAGTGAGCCACTCCCGCTTTCCGTCCGCAATGACATCCTGGTCTTTCAAACGGCCCCTTTGACCGAGGATGTCGAGGTCACGGGTGAACTTGAGGTTAAGCTCTGGGTCTCTTCCGACGCACTTGATACGGACTTTACGGCCAAGCTTGTGGACGTCTGCCCAGCTTCGAAGGATTGGCCCGGAGGTTTCGATCTGAATATCGCTGACGGCATCTGCCGCGCACGGTTTCGGGACTCACTCACTCAGGAAAAGCTGATGGAACCCGGGAAGATCTATCCCGTTACTGTGCGACTCTACCCTACCAGCAATGTCTTCAAAAAGGGGCATCGCATCCGCGTTGACATCAGCAGCAGTAATTTCCCGCGCTTTGATGTGAACCCCAATACCGGGGAACCGCTTGGCGCAAATCGCCGAACCCAGAAGGCGGTGAATACAATCTATCACGACCAGGAACACCCATCTCACATCGTTTTGCCAGTGGTTGGTCGGCAAGGTTAGTGGAGCGGCAGGGGTATAATCCCGCCCTTGCAAGATTGCGAGAGCTTGCCATGCTGGCAAATCTTATCCCATGTCCAATCGCAAAGGAATCGTTCTCGCCGGGGGATCCGGCACCCGGCTTTATCCGCTGACCATCGCCGTGAGCAAGCAGCTCATGCCAGTGTATGACAAGCCGATGATTTACTACCCCATCTCCGCACTTTTGCTGGCGGATATTCGGGACATTCTCATCATTTCCACGCCGCACGATTTGCCAAACTTCCGCAAGCTCCTCGGCGATGGTTCGCAGTGGGGGGTGCGCTTTGAGTATGCGGAGCAACCTAAGCCGGAAGGGCTCGCACAGGCATTCCTGATCGGGCGAGACTTTATGGATGGCGGTAAGGGGGCGCTGGTTCTGGGCGACAACCTTTTCTACGGCAGTCAGTTCCGCAAAGCGATCGAGAGTGCTAGCCAGCAACAAAGCGGTGCGACGATTTTTGGCTACTACACAGCCACTCCAGAGATCTACGGTGTGGTGGAATTTGATTCTTCTGGGCGCGCTATCTCGCTGGAAGAAAAACCTGACCAACCGAAGAGCAACTATGCCGTGCCTGGCATCTACTTTTACGATGAGAGAGTCTGCGACATCGCCTCCTCTCTGAAGCCATCGCCGCGTGGTGAACTCGAGATTACAGATCTGAATCGGATCTATTTGGAGGAAGGGAACCTGAACGTGGAGGTTCTTGGTCGCGGCACAGCGTGGCTCGACACAGGTTCACCTGACGCACTGGCTGAGGCCACGGATTTCGTCAAAGTCATCCAACATCGCCAAGGTCTGAAGATCGCCTGTCTGGAAGAGATCGCCTATAGCAAGCGCTGGATCAGTAAAGATGAACTCCTTGCCACCGCGGATCGTCTGGGCAAAACGGAATACGCAGACTACCTCAAAAAGCTCGCGCAGTATGACCGCATCGGCAGCGGCGCGGGGCCGATGCAATAGCCGTCCGCAATGTCTCTGAGCCGTTTTTTTCTCCCTGCAAGTGACTGGTCATCTGGTCTTCTGCATGGTGAAGAGGCAGAGCACGCCGTGCGCGTTCTGCGCAAAGGGGTGGGCGACAAGATTGAACTCTTCGATGGGGTGGGAAATGTTGCTGTGGCAGAGATCACCGCTGCGCAAAAAGCATCGCTGGCATTTCGCATCGACTCGACGCAGCACTATCAGAGGGACGGTGTCCCGGTCCATTTGATCGTAGCCTTGATCAAAGCACAGGCTTTTGAATGGCTATTGGAAAAAGCTGTCGAACTCGGTGCGGCATCCATTCAGCCCGTGATCACGGACCACTGCGTCGTGCAACTGGATGCAGATCAAGCTGGCAAAAAACTCACGAAGTGGCGGCGGCTGATGCTTGAATCTGCAAAGCAATGCCACACCCCTTTTTTGCCTGAGCTATTTGATCCTATTCGTTGGGACGCAGCGATGAAGCTTGGAGAATCAAACAGCGTCAATTACATCGCTGCCCTGGATGATGCTAAACAAAGCATTCCCAATCAGCTCGGTATAGACACGTCGGGACGTCGCCCCGACTGCGTGCGTCTGGCGATCGGGCCGGAAGGTGATTTTACGAAGGAGGAGATGGATATGGCGAGGCGATCCGGTTTCCGATTCATCACGCTGGGCCCCCTCATCCTTCGCGCCGAGACTGCGGCCATCGCAGGTCTGGCTGTGCTGACCCACGAGGCCAGAAAAGTAGTGTAGTCGCAGCCAGCAGGATTGTGGGTCATACAGGGCGTTTCCAAAACACCCAGCACTCTGGAGGACTGGCCGTTCGGTTCACAGGCCGCAAATGTTGTACCTCCCAGGCGCGCGGTTCCAAGGTAGCGGCCCATTCTGCTATTGCGCGACCTTCTTCGGCACCACCTTCGTGGCCGGGATAAACGGCGATGGTCACCACTCCTCCAGGACCCAAAATTTCCAGGGCTTGTCGCGCTGCTGTTAAGGTTGATGACGTCTCCGTGATCACTGATTTATCCGACCCTGGGAGATAGCCCAGATTAAACATCACTGCGCGGATCTTTCCATGTTCGTTCGAGGGAACGGCTGCGACCAACGTGTCGTGGCTGGCGTGATGAAGTGAAAAATCTTCAGCAGGAATGCCAGCGGTCAGCAATCGAGACTGCGTGGACTCAATCGCGGCGGCTTGACGATCAAAGGCGTGGACGTGTCCGCCGGGTAGAACTCGTTGGGCGAGGAACAGAGTGTCGTGACCGTTGCCAGCGGTCGCGTCAATGACGATATCGCCAGCCTTGAGCCGGTCTTCGAGAATGAGCTGTGCCCAACGCACTGCGGACGGCAATCCGCCACTGGG
>CAZCAL010000280.1:0-1876 GCA_964496625.1 uncultured Verrucomicrobiaceae bacterium
CACACGCTGACCTCCGCTGCAGTGCATGACGGTCTGGTGTATGCGACCGATGCCGATGGCGTGGTGCATTGCCTGGAAGAGGCCACGGGCAGCCCGGTGTGGACCCATGAGATGAATGGCACCTTCTGGGCATCGCCGATGGTGGCCGATGGCAAAATTTACCTCGGCACGCGAAAGGGTAACTTTGCGATCCTGAAGGAGGGCCGCGAGAAAAAGGTGCTGCTAAATCTAGAGCTGAAGGCACCCATCAGCGCCACAGTGACCCCAGCCAACGGAGTCGTTTATCTCGCCACCATGAAGCAGCTGTGGGCGCTTGCTCGGCGCGAATGAATGATTGATTGCAGCGGCGGACCCCTCCGCTAGAGCATCAAGCCTCTACCCTTCCCCACCGTCCTCCTGTGAGTCTTCAACCACGCTTCCTGCTTCTCCTTCTCTGCGTCAGTGCCTATGCGAGGGCTGAGGACCCAGCGTCCTTTGGCAGTGCGATGGAGCCCTATCTAAAGGAGCATTGCCTCCGCTGTCATGGCGACAAAAAACAAAAAGGCGACCTGCGCTTGGATACCTTGGCGAGAGACTTTTCGGGTGCTCCCGAGACCGAGCGCTGGTTTGAGGTGATCAATCGGATTGGGTCTGGAGAGATGCCGCCTGAAGATGAACCACAACCACCAGCGGAGGCATCCGGCCGAGTGATGGATTGGCTGGCAGCACGAATCAAGGAAGGTGAATCCGCACGCATGGCCAAGCGCCCGCCGGTGGCGCTGTATCGACTGAGCCGCGAAGAGTATTCTAACACGGTCGCGGATTTTCTTGGCGTGCAATACGATACGCGGGCACCGGGTGCATTCTCCCAAGATCCCGACTGGCAAGGCTTTGAGAGACTCGGTAGCGAACTCTCACTTTCGCCATCGCATGTGGAAAAGTATTTGAATGCCGCAGCGGAGATCATTGACCTAGCATTTCCCGACAAGAAGCCTTTCCATGTCAAATCACGCGTCGATGCCCTCTACATGGATTGGCAAAACGCCATGAAACGCAAGGAACTGGATGCCAACGGCATCACCCCGAAAATTCGCACGCTCTTCTGGCCTGGGCATGAACTTTCCAACGTGCGCCCCGATGGCGGCTATCGCCAAGCGGCGGGACGCTATCGCGGTCGCATCCAACTGAGCGGTCTGACCCCAAAGGGGGGCCGCACACCGCATGTGACTCTTTACTCCAAGGACCTGGATCGCATGATCTTTGAGTCCGACGTTCTGGCCCCAGAAAACAAGCCAGCAGTGCTGGAGTTCGAGACCTTCCTGCCCGCTGGCAAGTGGGACATCGTCATCAGCAACGCCGTGCCCGGTCCATCAAACCTCCAACACGCCGGACGGCCAGGCGGGCATGTCTTCACGACACTTACGGATCCCAAATCACGCGTCCCCTGGCAGCGCAAATTATCGGACGATGACGGCAATCCTCTTTATCCACTTTTGATCGTGGACTGGATCGACTGGGAAGGTCCGCTTGAGAGCCCCGAGGACCTGCGGAAGCGCGAAGGCTTGTTCCCTGCTGACAATGCTGATGCCAATGAAGTGCTGGCCTGCCTCACCCGCTTTGCGGAGGGCGCGTGGCGCAGACCAGTGACGAAGGCGGAGGTGCAACCGTATGCGGGAATCGTTGCGCGTGAAGTCGCCGCCCATGCACCCCTGCGTGCCGCGTATAAAACGGCGCTGCTAGGCCTGCTGGCGTCAAAGAACTTTGCCTACCTGACCGAAGGCCCCCCGGGAGAACGCCGCGCGCTGCTGAATGAGTGGGAGTTGGCAAACCGCCTCTCTTACTTCCTCTGGAGTTCAGCGCCGGATGAAAAACTGCGCGTTGCGGCGGAGAGCGGTGC
>CAZCAL010000280.1:1886-6419 GCA_964496625.1 uncultured Verrucomicrobiaceae bacterium
AACGACCGATGGATTGCGCGCTGAAGTCATTCGCATGATGACGGACACAAAGATCGCCCGGTTCAACGATTCCTTCCCCCGGCAGTGGTTGCAGCTGAAACGCGTCGGGGAATTTCCTCCCGATGAGAAGCTTTATCCAGATTACGATGGCTGGCTGGAGCAAAGCATGGTGCTGGAGTCCACGCACTACTTTGCGGAGATGTTCCAAAAGAACAAACCGCTGCGAGAGTTCATCGACTCTGACTGGACGATGCTGAATCCGCGACTGGCCTTGCACTACGGTCTCCCCTCCCCAGACAGTGCAGAGTTTCAGCGCGTGACGCTGCGTGCAGATCAGCATCGCGGCGGATTGCTCACCCAAGCCGCCATCTTATCGCTCACCTCGGATGGCACTGGGCATCGCCCAGTGCATCGCGGCATCTGGATCTCCCAGGCGATCCTCGGGAAAACTCCGCCGCCTCCACCACCCAATGTGAAGGCCATCCAGCCAAACCCCGTGAACGAACCCAAGGCAACAATCCGTCAAAAACTCGCCGCACACAAAGCCAACCCTAACTGTGCCGCCTGCCACGCCAAGATTGATCCGCTGGGTCTCGCTTTTGATCACTTTGATGCCATTGGCCGATGGCGGACGGAAGAGGTAGTGCCAACGGGTAAGGGTGCAAACCCGCCGGTCGATGCCAGCGGCATCCTGCCAGACGGACGCCGCTTTGCCGACTCCGACGAATTTAAAAAACTGCTCGCGGCCAAGCCAGAACTCTTTGCCCACACGTTCGTCAGCAAGCTCGTTGCGTACGGCCTCCGACGTAGCGTGACTCTGGACGACGAAGCCGCGATCACTGCCATCGTCAAGCAAGCACAAAGCACGGACTACCGACTTCGTGATCTCATCGAGACTTTTATCTTGTCTGATTTGTTTCGGAAGCTCTGAACCACTTTACAACCCGCCTCAAGCATGAACTTCCTCACCCAATCCTGGCTCATCGATCGACGCCACTTCCTGCGCGGCCTGGGTGTCTCAATCGGGCTACCGCTGCTCGATTGCATGACGCCGCTGCGAGCCGCCAGTGCAGCCCCGAAGGCGAAGCGCAGCGTTTTTATCTACTTGCCCAATGGGGTGAATACGCTGGACTTTCAGATCCTTGGCGCAGGCGCAGACTACAAGTTCAGCCGTGCTTTGAAACCACTGGAACGCCACCGTTCCGCCATCACCCCAATCTCAGGCCTACATCATCCCCATGGACTGGGGCATCATCACAATTGCCAGAGCATCTGGCTCACTGGCGCTGAACTCGGTCAGGGCAAACGCAACAGCATCAGCCTCGACCAGATGATCGCTGCGCAAATGGCACCCCACACACGCTTCGCATCCTTGGAACTCAGTGATACGGGACGCTCGCTCGCCCACAATGGCGACGGCATCAGCCTGCCCGCCGAGGTGAAACCGCGCGATGTCTTCCGTCGCTTATTTGAAGCACCAGAGGGCGGCATTGAGAAGGAACGCGAAGGGATTCGACGGCGTGGCAGTGTCATTGATGTCGTGCTGGAAGAGGCGCGCGCTCTGGACAAAAAAATCGGCAGTGAAGATCGTGGTAGGCTCGACCAATACCTCACCTCCGTCCGCGAGGTGGAAGAGCGCACACAACGTGCCGACCGCTGGTTAGACATCCCCCGCCCCTTGGTTCCCGATCAGATCCGCAAGCATCTCACCCGCGATGTCCCGCAAACGAAGCCCGGCGATTACTACCGGACGTTTTACGATCTCATGATCCTCGCCTTCCAGACTGACACCACTCGCGTCGTGACCTTTAGCACGGGCGATGAAGGCAAAGGGCTACCAATCCCCGAACTGGGCATCAACCAGACCCGCCACTCGCTGTCCCATCACAACGGCGACCCTGAACAAATGGATCGACTGACCCAGAGCGACATCTTTAATATCGAGCAGTTCAGTTACTTCCTCGACAGACTTGCTGAGACCCACGATGGCGATACGCCGTTGCTGGACTTGACCCTATCACTGTACGGCAGCGGCATGGCTTACGGTCACAGCCATGGCAATGCGAACCTGCCAACCGTCGTCGCAGGAGGCACAGCGTTGGGCCTGAAACATGGCACTCATGTCGATCTCAATGCTGGTCATTTCAACGGATATGATGTCGATGAAAAAGGCACGCTGAAAACCACTCACTACGAACTGTGTTCACGGCCAGTGAACGAGAAGGCACGTCTCAGCAACCTCCTGCTAACCCTCGCCCAACGGATGGATATTGAGACAACCACCTTTGCGGATAGTCTGGGGACGCTATCACAAATCGAAGCCTGACTCCCATGCGATCATTGATTCTTATTGCCACTCTGATTGGCCGTGTCACACTCGCCCTGGCCGCTGAGAAGATCGACCCTCGCATCGCCCAGGACAGCACCTTCCCAGAGGCAAAAACGGGGAGGCATTTGATGGGCGAACTGATCCTCGTGGAGCACGTCAACCGACGCGGCATTTTGCGATTGGATCACGATGGTAGCATCAACAAATACTTCTGGGATTTGCCTCATCATTTTCAATTGCTGCCGTATGCATCCATCAACTACCATGGGGCACCAGCGACTCTCCCAGACTTGCCACTTGGCACCCATCTCCACGGCGTCTTCTACCTCGGACCCGAAGGTGACTTTCAGGTAAAGCCTCCCGAGACCAACTATGACGCCAGTAAGATCGCCAACCCTGATCTGCGTTCCATCGTATCTCAATACGAGCGAGTGCTGACCTTTGAAGACGATTTCAGCTATCATCAAAGACGCGGCGAAGGCTGGAAAATCATCGCCTTTGGCCCAGACCAAAGCAACGTCACCGTGGAGCGAGTCCACCTCGCGGACAGTAGCGCAGTGAAGGACACAAACGACGATGTCAAACCCATCCAGGTGCTCAGGCTGGACCGAGGCACCCGCATTTGGAAAGGCCGCGAGATCGCCACACTCGAAGACCTCGCCATTGGCCAGATTGTACAACTCAATTTGAGCTGGGCCACCTTGCTCGGCTCCACCAAGGAAGATGGCCTTTGCCGAGACATCTGGATTGATGTGGGCAGCCGCGAGACAGCCTCTCAACAGCAGAGCCAGATCTACATTTCCGAACAAAAGCGCATGGGCATGCCAGGCATCGTTCGCAAAACAGAATCGATGCCAGGCGAAGGTGCACGAGGCACGGTGACCATTGATTTGCCTGCCGGAATCGCTCCCGAACTCATTGAGGCGATCAAGCTCAACATTGCCATCGATCTCTGGCCGGCAGAGCCCAGCCTGCGCACTTGGGGTAGCTTGGCCACAGGTAGAGTTGAGAAAATCACGAACATCGACAACCCTCCGGCTGGTCATAGTGGCATCCAAATCAGCGTGCATTTTTATGAGATGCTCGAAGGCTTCCGCGCAGGCCGCACGGTGCGACTTGGTCTGCATGACTGGGTGCCCAAAGGGCAAGCCCGCGAGGACTATCCAAGAGAAATCTCCCTCTATCCAAACGACACCCGCATCTTCCACGTGACCCCTCAGCCGGTCGCAGATCGAGACGCCGAACCTACGCCTCCCACACCCGACACCAAGCACTAGCATCTCTGATCGACGGAGGTGAGGCTTGCATGAAACCGCAACACTCGCGACGTAGATATAAACCATGAGATTTTTGTTTTGGATCATCCTCGCTGTTACTCCCGCCTTAGCTGCGGAGCCTGGGCGTGAGATCTCCGCTGCCAAAGTCGAAGAGCGCCTGGACTGGTGGTCCTTCAAGCCATTGCCCGTCTCACCCGCAGCAGACACGAGCAGTATCGACTCCTTCATCCGCGCTAAGCTCACCGAGCACTCCCTTCAGCCCGCCCCGAGAGCCGACGCCCGCACCCAGATCCGCCGCCTCTACTTCGACCTCACAGGCTTGCCTCCGCCTCCCGATCAGACCTTTCCAGAGCCTTTCACCGACGCCGCCTACGAGGCTCTTGTTGACCAACTCCTCGCCAGCCCCCGATACGGCGAGCGCTGGGCACGCCACTGGTTGGACCTCGTCCACTATGGCGAGACCCACGGCTACGACAAAGACAAGCCACGCATGAACGCCTGGCCCTACCGCGACTACGTCATCCGCGCGCTCAACCACGACAAGCCCTACTCACGCTTCATCGAAGAACAAATCGCAGGCGATGTGCTCTATCCCGGCACCACCGATGGCATCACCGCGCTTGGCTTCATCTCGGCGGGTCCGTGGGATTACATCGGCCACGCGGAAGTGCCGGAGACGAAGATCGACGGCCAGATCGCGCGCCACCTCGATCGCGATGACATGGTGCAGAACACCATCGGCAGCTTCTGTTCCCTCACCGTCGGTTGCGCCCAATGCCACTATCACAAGTTCGACCCCATCTCCCAGCAGGACTACTACTCGCTCCAGGCCGTCTTTGCCGCCGTTGATCGCACCGATGTGGATTACTATCCCGACGATGCCACCATGCAAAAATTCGCCAGCCTCCAAAAGCAGCGCAAACAACT
>CAZCAL010000281.1:0-6406 GCA_964496625.1 uncultured Verrucomicrobiaceae bacterium
AGAAGCACGGACCATTGATCTCCATGCCCCACGGCCAACTCGCGGAGACGTTCTGCTCCCTGTCGATTGGCGGCAAGTTGGGCATGCAGGTCTGCCAAGTTATCAGCAAGAGATCGAGTGGGATAACGCGCAGCACAAAAGAGTTCTGCAACTTCGTCAAAACATGATCGCCCACCACGCACCAAGTAGCGTGGAGCAATCACTACACCCTCTTCTTCCAGGCACGATGCATTCGGCGGCATTGATCCTGGAGTGATGCCACCGATCTCCGCATGATGAGCACGATTGGCGACATAACCGACGAGATGATCACCCACGAAGACCGGAGTAATCAGCGTGACATCAGGCAAGTGTGAACCACCAAACGCTGGATGATTAGAGATCAGGGTATCCCCTTCCCGCAGCTCAAAGGTTCCCACCGATTCTCGCACACAAACCCCTAGTGCCCCCAGATGAACCGGAATGTGGGGAGCACTGGAGATCAACTGACCGCTTGCATTTAGCACCGCGCAGGAGAAATCCAAACGCTCGCGGATGTTCGTAGAAATCGCAGTGCGACAGAGCAGCGCCCCCATCTCATCGACGACGCTATGCAGCCGATGGCGCAGAAGATCTCTTTGCATTACTTCCGTGACAATTCCGACGTTCCTCTGCTCTGCTAACCCCTTCCATTGCAGCCGATATCCAAGATCGTCCATGGACTCGACTGTCCAACCCGGCAATACAACCAGCGTGCTAAATGCATCTTGAATCAGTCTGCGATTCGTGAGGTCGTCCATGCCTAGCATTGGCTCCCAGTGGCGCTCAACGGAGCCGCTGTCGGCAACGCCACGTTGCCGCACAGAGACACGCACGCTCACCACTTCGATCACTCGATCCATGGCTGGCTCATAACCAAAGAGCCTCGCATAGGCAGTGCGAAAAGACTGACGCAAATCACCACCGCCCTCCCAAGTCACCTGCAAAGCTTGGTCCTGCCCGCGCAAACGCACTTCCAATAGCGCCAACATTGAAGTCGATTCCTCGTTGACTCCAAGTGCTCTGCGCGCTTCGCCGGCCAATTCATCAACGATCGATGGCAGCTCAGGCTCGATCTCCTCCAGCGCCATCACGCACTGACGTTGGGCGAACCTTTCTGGCATTGCCGCCTCCAATCCAACGGCGCTGAGAATCCCCGCATGGCGCGGAGCCAGCACCGTTGAAATACCCAGGCGCATTGCCACATCGCAAGCGTGTTGTGGTCCCGCCCCACCAAAGGCCAGCAGCGCGTAGTCCGCAGGATCGAAACCCTCAGCCACAGAAATTCGCCGCATCGCATCCGCCATTTGTTCAACTGCCAGATCCAGCAATCCTGCCAAAAGCGATTCCAGCGACATCTTGTGCCCGATGGCACCCAGCAGTTCTTCCGCCTTTTGCCGGGATGCATCCACATCCAAAGGGATTGGCGCGAGCGCAGGATCAAAACGACCCAGCAGCACATTGACGTCGGTGACGGTCAGTGGTCCACCTTTGCCATAGCAGGCAGGGCCGGGCTCTGAACCCGCACTCTCTGGCCCCACGCGCAGCCCCTGGGATGTCCATGCGCAAATAGAACCACCTCCCGCTGCGACCGTCTCGATGGCCACACAAGGAGCCATCAACTCCATGCCGCCGACCTTTTGAATGAAGCGATACCCGGGACGGCCATCAATCCGTGCAACATCCGTGCTGGTGCCACCCATATCGAGGGTCAATACTTTCGAGTAGCCCATTTGCAACCCAGCAGTAGCCGCGCCCATCGCACCACCAGCAGGTCCACTGAGCAAAAGATCCTTTGGCCGAATGGTCGCAGCCGGCTCGAGTCCACCAGCGCTTGTCATCATTTGCAAAGTCTCATCTGCCCCCAACGGTCCAGACACACCCCTGACAAAAGCGGCCACCGGCCCCGTGAGAGTTGCATTGGCAACGGTACTTTGGGCTCGTGGCAGGATCTTCGCAAAAGGAGCGATTTCAGAAGAAATCGATACATGCTCAAAGCCAGCATTCGTGAGGAGATCCGCCACTCGCCGCTCATGCGCTGAATGGGCGAAGCCATGGAGCAGAGCCACCGCAGCGTGGCTTATTCCCGCTTTCAGCACCTTTTCGGCGGTCTCGCGTAGCGCATCTTCATCCAGGGCCACCAGGACAGCACCATCGGCTGCCATACGCTCAATGACCTCCACCACCACCTTCGCAAAAGCGGTTCGTGGCGGATGCCTCAGCGCAAAAAGATTCACTCGCCTTTGGTCGCCAATCGTCAACAAATCAGCAAAGCCCTGCGTCACGAAAAGCGCTGTTGGCGATCCCTTGCCTTCCAATAGCGCATTCGTCGCACGAGTCGTCGCAAGCCTCATCCGCAGTTCGGGAAAAGCACTTCCCGGTGCGGTCCCGGTGAGCAAGCGAACCCCAAGCACGGGAGCCTCCTCGCCAGTGCGAAGCTCAATCAAATCGTTCACGGCAAACACCGCCTCTTCGACTTGCAAAACCAGACCATCTCCGCCCATCTGCGCATGAAGCACCAGCCAGCCTTCTCCGCAATCACCCACGGCACGGCACCGCCATCCGACCAGCAACTGCGGATTACCTAAATGCAGCCCAGAAAGGACCATCGCGACCTCATTGATCGCAATCACCCGAGCCCGCAGGCCTCCTGAAGACAGCACTTTGCATCGCAATTGTTTCCCGGCAGGATTCAACGCGTAGCAGTCCGTGAACGTGCCGCCAGTGTCCGCTGAAATCCGCCACATAAAACGGGCCGTCACTTCCCTGGGACAGTAGCCGCTTTGGGCTCGTCTTCGATTTCAGGCAATCCGATGTGAGGAAGCCAGCGAGCCTCCACCAAGGTATCCACATAGGGAGTCACTGCCGATTTTCCAAAGATAGCCTCCGCCCGTGCCATCCACTCTTGCGCCTTGGGTTTGTCGCCGTTTTGAAAGGCAATGGCCGCATTCGCATAATAATAGGCCGGCGTATCGTCCATGAATGTGAAGTTCTTTTTGATCATCTCCTGCGCATCAGCTGTCTGCCCCTGCTTGACTTTGCAGACCGCTTGTTTGTAGAGAATCAGATGCCTAATCGGCAGTGGGATTTTCGGCGCATCAGCCAGCAATGCAGCGAATTTTTGCTCCGCCACATCGAAGTGATGCACAACAAACTCGAGTTCTGCCATGTTAAACAGAACAGCCATCGCATTCGGCCTCAACTGCAAAGCCTTCTCGAACTGCTCCTTCGATTTGTCGTAATCGCGCAACGCTCCAGCCAGCCAAATCGAGCCGCGAATATTGTAGATGTCGGCGATCTCCGGATGATCAGCCTCCAATTCACTCAGCTTCTGGAGTGCGTCCGTGTATCGTTGGCGAGTTTGTAGATCTTGGATCTCTGAGATCTTCATTCTGACGTCAGCTGGTATCGTGTCACCATTCGCATCCTGGGCTTCCGCTCCGGCAAACCCAAAGGAAAAAAATATGGCGAAAACCCACAAGTGCCGCACACAGAAAGTGAACTCCGATATCATAATCGTGAACCTAGAACCACTTTCCTCGAAGGGCAAGAAACCAATCGCGATCACCAAAATCCCCACTGCCCGGTGCGCATGACGTAGATCCCAAGCGCCAAATTCCCGACGGCGTGCATGAACACACAGGCACCAAGACTTTTGGTCCGCACGGCTAAAAAATACATCAATGCGCCCCAGACAAAGGCTGGCAGATAATCAACGGGTTGATGGACAAGCATCACCGCGACGGTCACTACCCAAAACGCAGCCCAGCGATGCGTGCCAAACGCGACCAATTGGAAGGGGCGACCCTTTGCAACGACGTAACGCATCAGCCAGCCTCGCCAGCACAGTTCCTCAACAAACGGCACCACCAGAACGCTGCGTGCAAAGCGCAGAAACACCGTCACAGCGTAGCCGAGGGAGCTACCTGCGACTACAGTCGGATCAAAACCATCCTCACGTTTCACCACCCCCAGCCACTCTGCCCAAGGCGCATGGAATGGCTCACCTTTTGACAAACTCAGATACGCTAAACCCGGTAGCACCCAAATTACGATTCCCAAAAGTGCCAGTCTCACTGCTAGACCCAGCCCCCGCCAGGGTGCCAGCGTGTAGTGGTGTCGCCACCACAGCAGTAGTCCAGCGCAGATCAGCGTCTGCACCGGATACCACCAGATCTCTGGTGCTTGCACATGCCAAGGCAGTTCCGAGTTTTCAATCTTGAACCATCCCGGCACCAGGTTTAGTGCCGTGAAGACAACGAGTGGTCCCACGTGGGCGGCGGTGGCCGATGCTCGAAGTTCAGCCAACCGCATCGCAAGATCTCCTCAGCACAACTTAAGCCGCCGCGCGTTTTCCGGCGCGAACTTCAGTCACAAACTCCTCCATCAGATCCATCGCCTTCACGATCAGATCTGGAGCCGTCGCATAGCAGCAACGCACAAAGCCCTCGCCCGGCTGACCAAACGCACCACCCGGCACTACGGCTACGCCCTTGCTCTCCAGGAGACCAATCGCAAACTCTTTGCTCGTCAATCCAGTCGTCCTGATGTCCGGAAAAACGTAAAAAGCGCCACCAGGATTGAAGCAGTGAAGTCCCATACCATTGAGCCGTGTCACAATCAAATTGCGCCGCTCCTCGTATGACAACCGCATTTCCTCAAACGCCGAACGGCCTAATCTCAATGCCTCCAGGCCCGCCACTTGGCTCATGATCGGAGCACAAAGCATGCAGTATTGGTGAATTTTCATCATCGCCTCCCGCAGTGGAGACGGCGCACATGCATAGCCCAGACGCCAGCCAGTCATCGCGAATGCTTTGGAAAAACCATGCAGCAGCACCGTTCGCTCCTTCATACCCGGGTACTCAACGATGCTCTTGTGCTCACGCCCATCGTAAAGCAATTCGCAATAGATCTCGTCAGTGAAGACCAAGAGGTCGTGTTTGATTGCAAGTGCAGCGATTTTTTCCAACTCTTCCGCTGGCATGATGCCCCCGGTTGGATTGGTGGGAAAATTCAACGCAATGATTCGTGTGCGTGGCGTGATCGCTCGCTCCACATCCGCTGCCATGAGGGCAAACTCATTTTCTTCCCGAGTCTCCACCACCACAGGCACACCATAGGCCATCGAGATGCTTGGCGCGTAGGACACATAGCAGGGCTCATGATAAATGACCTCATCGCCAGGGTTCAAACAGGCGCGAAAAGCCAGATCAAGGGCCTCCGAGACGCCGACTGTCACCAGAATCTCCGTCTTCGGGTCATATTTCGTGTGGAACTGTGCCTCCACGTACTCCGAGATAGCGACTCGCAGACTCTCCAGTCCGAGGTTGGATGTGTAGGATGTCTGACCCTTCTCCAGAGATCGAATCGCCGCTTCGCGAATCGCCCAAGGCGTCGGCTTATCAGGCTCGCCCACGCCCAACGATATCACGTCGGGGCGGCCGATCACCAGTTCAAAAAAGTCGCGAATGCCGGAGCGTGGCAATGCGCGGATTTGCTTGGATATTTTGCTTTCGTAGTCCATGGCGGGCTTACTTTCCACGATCTCGGATCATCACGGTGCCACAGGCAACCGTTCCTCTTCTCCGACGTTCCCCACCAGAAAGCCACCTTCTTTGTAGGACTTCAATTGGAAGCGCGTAGCAGTCGAAAGAATGCCTCCCAAGGTGCTGAGTTTTTCAGCCACAAAATTAGCCACTTCCAAGAGATCCTCAGCCTCAACAATGACGGCCAAGTCATAGCCGCCACTCATTAAGAAGCAGTCGCGCACCTGATCAAACTTTGAGATACGGCTAGCCAGCCGATCAAAGCCGCCATCGCGTTCAGGGGTGATCCGCACTTCGATGAGTGCACGCACACCGCGTTGCCCTGCCTTTTGGCGATCCACCACGGCCTGATAACCCAGAATCGTCCCATCCTCCTCAGCAGCCGCCGTGCGCGCCTGAACCTCCGCGACTTCAATGCGCAGAGCTTTGGCCAGCTCTTCGGGCGTGCGTTTGCAGTTGTTGTGGAGGAGACGAATGAGGGGATCCATAAGATAAGGGCGGCAAGGTTAACCCACACCCACCCGTCGCGCAACCGTCTCCTCTGGGCAGATACGATGCCTGCGCCGACCTCTTGCTCTTACCTCGTGTATTGACCACCACTTGATGCCAAAAAGACTACCAAGTCCCGCACCTCCGCATCGGTCAGACGCATAACGAGCCCCTCTGGCATGATTGATACCGGCAGGCGATCACGCCTCACCAAGTCCTCGATCTTGACATCGACCAGGTGTCCAGCGAGGTCGATGTATCGATGACTGCCGCCGCGCTCACTGAGTTCAAAGGCGACCATTGGCTCCGCTCCTTTCTTGTTGTGACTGGTGCTGAACTCCCGCGTGCCG
>CAZCAL010000282.1:0-2010 GCA_964496625.1 uncultured Verrucomicrobiaceae bacterium
GGAGTTTGACGACCGCAAGTTCAACGGCTCGCACTACGGCCACCTGTGCATGGCGCGCATCGCGGCGGACAAGGTCATCCTCGTGGATCAGAAAGGCCTGTCCGTGGCGAGACCCGAAGGCGCAACAGGCGAGCCGCCAACACCTGCCGGCCGGAAGAACGTCGCCTTCCCGCTCAGCCTCGATGCCAATGCGTGGCACACCTTCATACTGGAGACCGTGAATGACACCATGCGCGCCAGCATCGACGGCAAGGCGGTGGCCTTTCTGCAATCCCCCGGCATCGCGCATCCGACCAAGTCGAAGGTGGAGTTCGGCTCCATGGGGCAGGGCGGCTTCTTCGATGACCTCAAGGTCTGGAACGCGGAGCCGAGCAAATAGGTAAGTGCCAAGTGTGACGCAGTCATGGCGCTGAAAGTGTCTGAGTCTTTCTACCGCCACAACACCCCCGAGAACTTCCTCGCGATGGCCTGCCGATGCTTCGGCCATTCGCGGGTGACGAAAGTGGGCCAATCGCTGGTGGTGGCGAAGCGTTTGCCATCGGGGGTATGGAGGCTGAGGGCAACGGGGAGGCGGCCTTCGCAAAGGGAGGGATGGGTGGTGAGGGCGAAGCAGTCGTGGAGTTTCACTTGGGCTTCGGGGGTGTGGTTGACGTAGCTGAGCTTGATGGGGCCGCCGCTGGGCCACTGGATGCTGAGCGGCACGAGTTCATCGAGCCAACTGACCTGGCCTTTGTCCAGATGCTGATGGAAGGCGTGCATAAGAGGCGCGGCTTGGGCTTCTTTGACCATCGTCAGACCGGTGAAGGCTCGGACGAGGCTGGTGGTGATGGCGGCTTCGTCGAAGGGGGCGAATTCGAGCTCGGGGAGGGTGGCGCAGACGAGGTTCACGCGGGCGATGAACTGCTTCACGCGATGATCCATGAGCGGAAGATCGAAGGCGCCGCTTTGGCAGGCTTCAGCGAGGCAGCGACCGCTGGCGGCGGGATCGAGGTCGCGGTTTTGGGGCTTCTGCTCGATGATCAGGTCGCGATAGCGTGTGACGCTCACGGCGGCGACGCGTTTGTTTTTGGCATCAAAGGTGTGCTCCAGCGCGGTGCGGAGATGCTGGGGAAACATCTCGGCGATCCACGCGGGCTGCACGGCGGTGGCGAGGCTGAGGAGCGTCTGGCGCGAGGGGGTCTCTCGGAGATTGGCGACAACGAAGAAGTCGGCGTCCCTCACGACGCTTTCGCGCACGAGCTGGCCTTGGCGTTGATCGGTGAGGTCGCACTCGGGCTTGCCAGGGGTGCGGCGTTTGGCGAGTTGGTCAATGAAGCCAGCCATGAGGCAGCGGCGCAGTGCGTCGTCGTTGTTCGTGGACGAGCTTTGGCTTTGCAGGCCCTGCTGCTGAGCAGCGGTGAGGATCTGCTGGCAGGTCTGCTCGACCTGGCGGGCGACTTGGGCGTTGATGCCGTGGGTGCGGCAGCGGTCGAAGCTAAAGCCGTTCGCTTTGGCGAAGTCATAGGCTCGCATGAGCGTGATGAAATCGGAGTCGGCGCTGTCCTCGAACATTTCGCGTGCGGTATCATCGCGGTCCTGTCGTGTAAGCAAATCGCGACCACTCACCAAGGCGGCGCACAAGGCCGCATCGGGCACGCAGCCGCGTTGGCTGGCCTCGATAAGCATGCGGGAGTAGCGCGGATGCATGGGCAGGCGCAGCATTTGCCGACCGATACTCGTGAGGTCCGCCTCGTGCAACGCACCGAGCATGGTAAGCAGTCTCTCGGCGCGTTCGACAGCTTGCGGGTCGGGTTTGTCCAGCCAATCAAAGCTAGCCGCCTCGCGGATGCCGAGCGAGTGCAGCAACAGCACGACCTCCGCGAGATCGCTGCGCTGAATCTCCGGCGTGTTGCGCTCATCGCGGTCCTTTTGTCCAATAAGGGTCCAGAGGCGATGGCAAGTACCCGGGGCGGTGCGTCCGGCGCGGCCTTTGCGCTGATCGGCACTGGCCCGGCTGATCGGCTCCAACAA
>CAZCAL010000282.1:2020-6397 GCA_964496625.1 uncultured Verrucomicrobiaceae bacterium
GATGGGCTCCAGCAAGAGCGTGCCGATGCCGCGCTCGGCATCGTAACGAGCCACTCGAGCGAGGCCGCTGTCCACGACGTGGCGGATACCGTCGATGGTGATGCTGGTCTCGGCGACGTTGGTGGCGACGATGACTTTGCGTAGCGCATTCGGCGCAAAAGCGCGGTCTTGCTCCTGTGGTTCGAGTTCGCCATGCAAGGGGATGCAGGCCACGCGTTCCCGTGATCTCAGGCCGCGCAGGCCATCCAGCGTGCCATTAATTTCACCACGTCCGGGCATGAACACGAGGATGTCGCCGGGACCGTCGCTGTTGATGATGCGCTCGACGGCATCGACCGCTTGCGCGGTGATCGGACGCTGGTCGGGCATGGAAAGATAGCCAACCTCCACTGGATAGCTTTGCCCTTCGGATACGAGGATCGGGCACTGATCCAAATACGCCGCCACCGGCTCGGCATCGAGCGTCGCCGACATGACCACCATGACCAAATCAGGCCGCTGCGTCTGCTGCAAATGCTTCACCAAAGCCAGCGCCACATCGCTGAGAAGATTTCGCTCATGGAACTCGTCAAACACCACCGCACCGATCTTTCCCAGTGTGCGATCATCCTGCAACCAGCGCAAAAGAATGCCCTCCGTGACAAAGCAAATGCGAGTGCCCACGCTGGTATGGTCGTCAAACCGAATCTGATACCCGACCTCGTCGCCCAGCTTTCCCTCACGCTCCCATGCCACGCGCGTCGCCACCGTGCGAGCCGCCACGCGGCGAGGTTGCAGCACCACGATCATCTTTTCGCCCGCGATCCCTGCATCCAGCAGCATCTGTGGCACCTGCGTCGTCTTTCCCGAACCCGTGGGGGCGACCAGCACCAAGCGATTGCCCGTTCGCACGACGTTTAAGATGTCATCAAGAATTTTCCAAATGGGAAGCGAGGTGGAGGCGGGCATCAGTGGGGCGGGCATCCTATTCCCCTTTGGCAACAATCCAAGCGTTTCGGCCACTGGTTGATTGGGAATCCCGATCAGAAATAGTCTGGCGACCTGACCATTTCCAGATAGCTTCGCGGTCATGATCTGGCAGAAACTGAAATCCCTCTTCGGTAGCGAAGACGCGGCGGCAGAGGTATTCCGTCAGGAGTGGATCCCGATGCTGGAAAAGAACGTGCCGCTTTATCTTCGATTGCCGGAAGAGCTGCGGCAACTGCTGCACAAGAGGATCGCGCAGTTCATCACAACGGTTCGATTTGAGGGCTGCGGCGGTCTGGAACTGAGGGAGGACATGATCCTGACAGTGGCGGCGCAGGCCTGCCTACTCGTCATTCATCGCGACGGCTCGCCGTATCCAAAGCTGAAGGCGGTGTATCTTTACCCGAGCACCTTCACCTCGGTGCAAAAGCATGTGGATGCCCTCGGCATTGTGACCGAGGGAGAAGTGCAACGACTTGGAGAATCGTGGGGCTGGGGCACCGTGGTTCTGGCCTGGGACTCCGTCGCGCACGGTGCGCTAGACCCCTCTGACGCAGCGAACGTGACCTTCCACGAATTTGCACATCAACTCGATCACGAAGATGGGCCGACGGACGGCGCCCCCGGCCTTCCGAGCCGGGAGTCCTATCGAACCTGGGCTCGAGTGTTCAAGGCCCACTACGCCGACTTTCAAGAACAACTGGAGTCAAACGAAGCCACTCTGCTAGATGAATACGGCGCGACAAACCCTGCCGAATTCTTCGCTGTGGTGACTGAGACGTTCTTCGAAAGGCCGAGGCAGCTCTACGAGAAGCACCCAGAACTCTACGAAGTGATGATGACTTATTATCGCCTCGATCCGCGCGCGTGGTTGGCTTAACTACTGAAACATCCAAATCACGAGTGAGGTCTCATCACCTCACAGGAACCTACGCACTCGATCTCTAACGTCCGCTTCCAATCGCTGCACATAGCCGACAGTGTACTCCTCCACGTCGATGGTATCGTCCTGAATGAGGGGGGTGAGATCCATCGCGAACGTGAGCAAACTCGTCTTATCGGTAGTGTGCGAATCGAAGTAGGTCGCATTGGCGTGGCGCAGGCCCTCCTCTGCAAGGTCATACCTTTTTCCACCGCTAATTTGACTATCAAACACACCAAGGAGTGGACGAAGAAGATGGGGAAATTTATCCACCCACAGCATCACCTTATCATCGGTCAGCAACCAGTCGAGTTTGCGCCAAACCTCGCAGCCTAAGACTTGCTTTGGCCGCATCTCTTTGGGCATGGAGCGAATTGCTTCGAGACACCGCAATACTGTCGCCACATGGGTATCGTGGCGATCACACAAATTGTGCATGTACAGGACCTCTGGCTGAGCATGTTCAAGAATGAATTCCAGATCGGCGACTACATCTGGTTGTCTCGATTGCTTGACCATCTCACTTGGATACCCGAGCTGGACCATGAAGCTATATTCCCCCACGAACGCGGCCTTGCGCTGCTCCCGCTTGCGAACCTCCTGCATCTCATCGTCGGTATAATCGGCGTAAGGCCCCTTGCGAGGGCTCCCTGATCCGTCCGTGACGACAACGCCACCAAACCACTTGTCCGCAGTATGAAAACACTCGGTAATCCCGTGGTAAGCTGCAATCTCCAGATCGTCCTGATGGGAGACAATGCCCAAATGAGTGACTCGCCTCAGGGCGGTCCAAGGGTCTTCTGAATCAGGAACATAGACGTCGTTCTTGGGGTGGCGGAAATTCATTCCACTCAGTAGCCCTGCCGAAATAAACTGCCAACCGAAACCCTCATCTATTAGACTGTTCGATCAAACAGCGATGGCCGCTTTAATGGCTGGCCATGGGTCATAACCCTCCAGTGTGAAGTCCTCGAATTTGAAATCATCGATGTTTGAAACTTCTGGGTTCAACTTCATAACAGGGAGCCGCCGCGGCGTGCGGCTCAGCTGTAACCGAGCCTGTTCCAAGTGATTTGAATATAAATGCAGGTCGCCAAAAGTGTGAACAAATTCCCCAGGCTTTAGGCCACACACTTGGGCAACCATTAGCGTCAGCAATGCATACGATGCGATGTTGAACGGCACCCCAAGAAAAAGATCGGCGCTGCGCTGATAGAGTTGGCAACTCAGCCGACCCTCAGCGACAAAGAACTGAAAAAGGCAATGGCAAGGCGGCAGCGCCATTTCATCGATCCTGGCGACATTCCATGCGCTCACGATGTGCCTTCGGCTGAACGGTGACTTTTTAATTCCCTCGATCACGCTGGCGAGCTGATCAATCGGGACTGAATCCGCACCCCCCTGCCATCGGCGCCACTGGGCTCCATACACTGGCCCTAAATCGCCACTTTCGTTCGCCCACTCATCCCAAATCGTCACCTTGTTGTCGCGGAGATACTGAACATTCGTATCTCCCTTCACGAACCAAAGCAGTTCATGAATGATTGATCGTAGATGGAGCTTTTTGGTCGTAACGACCGGAAACGTACTGCTTAAATCATAGCGACTCTGTTCGCCAAAGACTGAGTAAGCCCCCACCCCGGTGCGATCCCCCCGGAAACTGCCGTGCTCCAATACTTTGCGCAAAAGTCGGTGATACTCTTCCATTCCCCGCCGAAACTAGCGGCGAACACGTCGGGGGCAACCAAGAACTGAGGGCAAGCTCAAAGCATCGCCGTCAAAACCGGACTACGAAAGCTCGGCACCATCTGCCCAACGTGACGCTGCAGGTCGTCGAACATTCGACGGACGTGAGGAAACTGGGTGCGATCCTTCATCAATTGCATGCTGCGCTCGACAGACCCCCAACGCAGAACTTCGATATCGACATTCCGCACCCCCCAATCCCGCATAGATTCCTGAGAGGGGCGATACAGATCGATGGTATTCGTGCCGACCAGCGCACTGCCATAATCATCGACTTGATACACAATCCCAGGTTGATTGGCGATCCGGAAGACGGTTCCAACCGGATATCGCGACCAATCTGCTGCGGCACTCCGCACCGTTCCAAAACGAAGCGGCGTGCCAACTGCGGACTTAGCACCATAGACAATGTGGTCAGCCTCGGTGTGACAGTATGCAGTTGTCCTCACGGTCAGATGCTGTGTCGTCCCGGCAATTAGGGGCGCTTTCGTGGGAGTCAGCGTGAAGTAGTAGCTACTCATCATCTCTGGGCGGAAGGTAGTCTTCGCATCCACTGCTTTACGGACTTCGTACCGGACGCCTTCTTTTAATTTCGCGACGCGGAGATGCCGAGTAGAACAAGAAGTCGTCGAAATCACAGCGGCTACAAAGGCGACGGCACGGGTGAGTTTGAAGAGTTTCATAATTGTTTTCGGCTAATATTTCATATAAATTACCATACACTCAATAAATTAGCAATATTA
>CAZCAL010000283.1:0-749 GCA_964496625.1 uncultured Verrucomicrobiaceae bacterium
ACGCGAAGCCGCTGCTTCCCCAAGCGCTGGTCGTGAAGAGTGGCTGCGTTTGGCTGATCTTTTGACGGAGAGCAGTCAGACCGAGGAGGCACGTGGCCTGCTGGAAAAGGCGTGGGCTGGCAGCGCGAACGACTCCGAGCGCGAAGACGTGGACGAGCGGATCTATGCGCTGCTCATCGGCACCGGACAGAAAAAGCCGGCTACCTCCCCAGGCAGTTCTGGAACAGGCGCGGACTTCAAAATTCCAGATGCCTTCAGTGGGGCAAACTTTGCCAGCGACGATCCCGCTCCGAGCACCGCCAATGGGCCACCCGTTGTCATCGGCAAGCAGGCGGATGCCGTGGCTGAAGCTGCTACCAAAAAGGACGGCACCGCTGCGCAACGATTCCGCGCTGCGTGGTGGGCAGCGCGGGCAGAGCGCAGCCAGGCTGTCTATGATCTGCTCCTTCCTGTCATCACGGACCCTGCAAGCCCGGCCTCGATTGAAGCCCAAAAACTGCTGTTAGACGTTGCCTTGCGGGATCAAAATACGCTCTTGGCCAGTCGGCTCTTGGCCCGCCTCTCTGTGCAAGATCCCGACAACCTTAGCCGCTATGCGTTGCGGGAGGGCGAGCTTCTCCTTGAAGCAGAGCGCCAGCGCACAAGCATGTTTCCGAGCGATGGCACCACGAAGACGGCCCCCGGCGCTGAGGCCGTGGCCTACTTTGAAAAAGTGCTGCGCCAACAACCAGGCAATGAGGCGCTGTGGT
>CAZCAL010000283.1:759-4865 GCA_964496625.1 uncultured Verrucomicrobiaceae bacterium
GTCGCCCTGATGATGCCGTGAAGCTTTGGAAAGAAGCCATCGCATCCACCCAAGGGGCCGCCGCCGTGCCCCTGCTGGAGCGCTTTGCAGAGCTACTGCTAAAGCTCAATCGCCCCCCAGAATTCGTCGCTGCCCATGTGCAGATCATTGAACGCGAGTCCGATGTGAATCGCCGCCGGGAGCTCTTCAAACGCTTTATGGATCGCTTTCTCTGGTCCGATAGTGCAGGTGGCGAACTCGCACCGGAGGTGATCAAAGAGCGCCTCAAGCTGGTGGAATCCGAGCTGACGAATCAAGTGCGTCGTTATCCCTTTGACGGATTTTACCAAGAGGCCCTGGCCCAGGTCTTCACGCGCGATGGCGACTCCACCAAGGCCTACGGCGCGATGAAACAGGCCTACTATACCGCGCCGGACACACCTTTTTCCCTGGATCAACTGCGTGAGGCTGCCGTCGCTGCGGGTGATCTACCCAGCGCGATCTACTTCCAAAAACAAATCACTGCCAGCGCTCCCGTGGCAAAGATGGCAGAGGAATCCCGCCTGCTGGTGGACCTGATGGAGCGGGGTTTTCAAGTCAAAGAAGCGGACGAAGTGCGCCGCCGCCTGGAAGCCCGATTCTCCCAAGACTTCAAGGCTCTCAACGAACTCGCACGCTACTATGCGGAGACGTCCCAGGATGAGGCAGAGCGGCGGGTGCTCCAGCAGATGGTGAAGGTGCAACCATGGGATGCGAGATCCCGATTGCGCCTCGCAATCAAGCACTTGCGGCTCGCAGAGGATGCCGAGGCGAAGAGCGAACTTGAAGCGGTGCTCGCTCGCAGCAAACCTCCCCAGACACCACACTCTTTGGATCGACTCCCCCTTCCACTTACTGACAGCAGGAATCCAGACGCCAACGGCAGTGCGGCCGATGTCGCGGATCTCCTCGACATGACGGACACCATGGAAAAAGCAGATCGCGAGAGACTCAACGCATTTTTGCACTTCCCCCGGCCCGAGTTTGCTGAGTTGCCGGATGACCCCGGAATGATTCGCCTCCGTGTGATTGAAGAGCTGGGACGCATCGTCAGGCGTGGCCCTCTAGCTGCCAGAGACGCCTGGGCACATCGCTGGGATCAGCCAAGCACAGACAGTACAGAACGGCTCTGGGCACTCTTTTATGGCGGAGCCTACGCACCCTTCCGGGAACTGCTGCTCTCCTCCCTCCACGACGCCAACAGCATCGATCACCTCTTCAGCACAGTCTGGCTCCTATTGCGGGCGGAAGGAATGACAGAGGCAGTGGCGTGGAGAGAGGCAGAAGGTATGCCCGATGCCGAAAAAATCCGCCGTCAGCAGATCTTCCTCGCCGCCGTTAACGCCATCGCACAGAGGGAGGTTTGGGCGATGCTACCCGCACAGTGGCAGATCTTGGGAGACGCCCACATCCTCCGATACCAAGAGGTGCTGGAACTGATCAATCGCCTCCAGGATCAGCAGCGCTACCCTGAGGCACTGACCATTGCCACCACCATGCAAAAGGACGGCACACCCCTGCCCGCAGACTTTTCATTCATCATCGCGCGTCTAGCGGAAGCCGCAGAACGATGGGATCTGGCACGGCAAAACTTTGAGAACGCCGTCACAGCCCCACTGCGCGGCGGCGGCTACAACGCACTGGACTCTTTTTTGCTCAGCCTGTCCTCGCTCACTCGCATCGCGGAATCTCCGCAAGACCGCGAGCGCGTGCTGAGTGGTGCTTGGCGGCGACTTGCGGAACTTCCAAATTCATCCCTCACGGGTTTGCGTCGCTCCGCCGTGATTGGCTTATCGGGTTCCGATGAAGCCGCTGGCAAGCGATTGACCGATGTATTGACCGGCGACTTCGTTGCCTCACGGATGGTGGAAGACACTCACGGCAGACTGCCATCGCAAGGAGCCGTGGGCCGCGTGGAGGAACCACCGCAGGCACGGAGTCTGTGGGAGGAAACCAAAGAGATCCAGGCAGACCTCTCACGCCATGGGCTAGCCCAGGTCATCCGGGAACTGGATGAGAATCTCGACAAGCGCTGGGGTGGCCTGGGGCTAAGCCCACGCACTGGCGATGAATTTGCCGATTGGCGACTCCGCAGCCTCATCCAGAAAATGCGTGAAGTCAGCTATGATCAACGCGTCCAACTCCTCCATGCCTACCTCGGCCCCGTCGATATGCGCACCGAGACTTCCGTCGACGTCCTTAGCGAGCTAGGCTCTCGTCTCGAATCAGAAGGCATGACCCGCGAGGCGGTGATCATTTACAAGATGCTGCCACCGCGCGCCCCAGCCAATGCTGAATATGCGCAGTGGCTGCTGCGCGCCTGTGAAAACTCCCTGGACATTGAGCCCGGGCGCTCCTTCTCGCTTCAGCTCATTCTCGCGGAACCGCCGCTGAAGCCACCCTCCATCGGCGACGAAGGCTTGCGCGAGACCCACGCCAAATTTATGGCACGAGCCTTCGATATCGATGCCCTCCGCGAGTTTGGCTTCCGCGAAACCCCATCGACGGTGATGTTTGGTCGCATTCCCGAAGAGGTCCCTTACCTGCGCGAGTTGGCTTTCCTCATGGAGCGACTCAACCATCCGCAGGAGGCTCTTGCCGCTTGGCAGCGTCTCAATCAAACGCTGGCAGCGCTCAGTGAGCGCGGCCTTTCGCTCGATCCAGAGGCCTCGCTGCATTGTGCTCAAGCTCTTCACGCGCAAGGCCAAAGGGACGCTGCACTGGCAGCGCTGCGAGAGGTCAGCCTGGAAGAACCCTTGCAAAAGGTAGCCCAAGAAGCACTGATACTGCGTGCGCAGCTCTGCATCGCGGCAGGGCTCGATCATGAAACACGGGAACTCATGCGCATCGCGGTGGAGCGCCAGTCACCCACAGCAGTGCTCGCCATCGCCAAAGCACTGGAAAACACCAAACCCACGGAATCACTCAGCCTGCTGATACAAGCCAGCCGAGCTCTAAAAGGGGCACCAGATCGCTTTCGCATTTCCGCCGCTCACTTACGTTTGCTGGCCCAGCAGGATGTTAATTGGCAACCCAGCCAGGCCAGCGCCCTCATCAGTGCCCTCCTGCGCACCCAGATGCGAGATCGCAGCTTCATCGAGGACTGGCTGCATTGGCTCGCAACCGAATCCACCACTCCCCGCGCCGCCGCCTGGGCTAAAATCTTTTTGGCGGAGATGCG
Organism: uncultured Verrucomicrobiaceae bacterium; assembly: GCA_964496625.1. GTDB lineage: Bacteria > Verrucomicrobiota > Verrucomicrobiia > Verrucomicrobiales > Verrucomicrobiaceae > JACKQF01. Next base: position 3,959 of record CAZCAL010000283.1, read on the forward strand.
TTCAGGACCTGATCGAGTCCTCGCAGCCATGGCTGCATGCGCCTTCGCCAAGCAACTGCCCAGCACGGCAGACCAGGACATCTCCAATGCATGGACGACACTTTCTGATCCTGATCGCATCTGCGTCGAACTCGGCATCGAAGCACTGCTAAATCAAAACAAAGCCGACTGGGCCTGGACCGCCTGCCTGACCGCGGCAGAGGCCCCTTCCCCACGCCTCAGCGCAAGGAAACTGCCCATCATGGTGCGCGTCGCGAAGGCGCGCGAAGATCGTGCGGGTCTTGCGGACCTCTTTGCCGAAGTCATCCGCAGCAGAGCCACCGAGGGCAGCCGCCTCGTCGAGTGGGCCGCCGCTTTTGAAAAAGCCGGCCAGATCCAGCAAGCGAGGGAGATTCTCAGCTCTGCCACCGAAAACCAAAGCTCACCCGATCTTCAGTCTGAGGAACTCCTCTCAGCATGGGTGCACTTTCTCATTCGCCAGGGAGAATTCGACGCCGCCGAGACCTTCCTACTGCGCCAGCACAGCCGCATCGGCATGGCCGCAGCACAACTCATCGTTGATCTCTACAAAGCCTGGGGAACCCTTGATAAACTCGAAGCCCACTTCCGCCTCTACAATCTCCCCACCGCCGTGCAAATGGAGGCGCGATATTTAGCCGGACCAGATCCCACCGTAGCACCGCCTGCATATCGCGAGGAAGACAGAGGGACCGCTATCAAAAGGTAATCGAACCTAGCCACGAAAAAATGCTTCGTTCCAAGTGCTTTGTGGTTAGAATGCAGCGCGCGAAGCACTAAGAACCCATGCGTCTCCTCCTCACCGCCCTCGCCATCAGCAGCGTCGCTTGCAGCAGCAAGCCGCAGGTGAGCGATGAATACGGCGGTGGACGGTTTCAGGAACGGCTTG
>CAZCAL010000283.1:4875-6360 GCA_964496625.1 uncultured Verrucomicrobiaceae bacterium
GCAGATGAAGGCCATGCAATCGCTCGACATGGAGAGCCCTTTTCAAAAGGCATTCGACTCTGATAGCACGGTCAAGACTGGATCATCCTCGATGCAAAAGAAGGGCTTCCACTCCAATGATTTTACCGGATTCGATCGTGACTTCAACGGTGCCCATGCAGCCCGCACCAAAGATTTCGCTGGAGCAGATAAGACTAGCCCTACTGGCAATCGCACCTTCAATCAGGGCAAAGAGAATCGCGAAGGGTTTCATCTCTTTCGATCCAAGAGCAGCCGCGCGGAGGGTCAGGTGGCCCGACAGGGGTCCCAAGTGGCCTCCGGCATGGACCGGCAATTTAAAACGCCGGAAGTCCGCGATGCAGCTAAATCCCAGCAAAAGAACATCCGACCGCTCATCGATGACCCTACGTCTGCAACGGGTTCGTCCAGAGACTACTCAGAGGCCGGTGTCCGGTCGCTGATGAGTCGTGATTGATCAATCGTCCACCTCTGCACGATCCGTCACGCTTGGGGACCGATCACCGTCACGAATGGACTCTGTCTTGGGTCTACCATTGATATAGGCGGGCCTAAAAGGCTGGTAATCACGCCTCGCTAACGCCCTCGCCTCCTCGGTCGAGTATCCCTGGTCCAGCAACTCAGCAACGTCGTGGGCTCGTTCTCTTTGCATATTCAACATGCACAAAATTTCGGCCCATCGATCAAAACCGCATTGATATTTTTGTAAGTTCTCTGTCTCACTGACCACCGCGAACTTCTGCCCCTTTCACCCCCCGCAGGCCATCCCCCAGCGCCAAGCGCACAGGTTCCGCCAGCTTGCTCAGGCGTTCCACTACTTCGGGATGTTCCGCAGCCAAATTGTGAGACTCGCCAAGGTCCGCATCCAGATCAAATAACGACAGCTCGATCTTCTCCACCCGATACCCATGTCGCGAAGCGATGCCTTGGATGCCGGACTGGGTAATGGACTTCGGCTTCATGTTTGCGAAGTTTGCCGGCTTCCCATCTCGCCCTGGCTCTCCATCGACCGAGATGTACGAGTGCGCAAAGTGCAGCTTCCACTTCCCGCTGCGCACTGCCTCCAGATCTTCGCCAGCATAAAAGAAGAGCGCCTCGTGAGGTGAGTGCGCTGCGTTTTCGCCCCGCAGAATTGGCGCGATGTCGGCACCATCGAGTTTGGCCTTTGGCAACTCCGCGCCGATCAATTTCGTGATGGTGGGCAGCAAATCAAACTCCGCCACAGGTTCTGTGCAGACCTTTCCAGCAGGGATCTTTCCTGGCCAGCGGGCGATGCAGGGCACCCTCACGCCGCCCTCGTAGTGCGAGCCCTTTTTCCCGCGCAGCGGCGCGGCGCAGGCGACCTCGTGCTGGTGCCCGAAAGGAGCATCGCTGCCGTTGTCGCCGAAGAAGATGACGAGCGTGTCCTCCGCCACGCCGAGGTGATCGAGGTGATCCAGCACATCCCCGAGCGACTTGTCCATGCCC
>CAZCAL010000284.1:0-6325 GCA_964496625.1 uncultured Verrucomicrobiaceae bacterium
CAAAAGGTTGACCGGGAGGAGTTTGATCGCTGATTGTGGCCGCAACGTAATAGGGCTTTCCTGTGGGGATGCGCAGGCCGGAGGCCGCGACTTCATAGGCCTGACTGCCCTGGAAATCGTCGCCTGAGAGTTGCACGATCAGGTTGTTGGGCTTGTAGGCGGACTTGGCACTGGTGATGCCGAACGACCAGCCGGGCTCGGTTTTGCCGTTGTTCCAGCGGGAGGCAATGGTGCGCACGGCGGCATCGGGATACAGCGAGTCCAAAACGACTACGGACTCAATGGTGAATGTGTTTGGCTCTGTTTGCGCTGCCGGAACTGGGACACGCAGTTTTTCGATGCTGGAGCTGGGCTTGAACAGCATGGCTTGGTGGGTCCTTGCCGCTGAATCCGTGCCGAAAAGGACGGAGGCATCGGCAAAGGGTGTCTGTGCGGGTGGCGGTGGGGGCGATTCTTTGCGCAGCTGCGCACGCTGGGTTTGGAGGAATCCGATGGCGGCTTTAGTCTCCGTCGCAGCCGGGGCGCGTGCGAGGGTGCTGAGGTAGGCGTTGTGCACGAGAGCTGAATCATCATGCTGCGGCAATTTGGAGAGGTGAGTCGCCATAGCACGGGCTCGGTCGAGGGGCCAATCACCATTAACGAGCAGCAGGCTCTGCGTGGCGGTGGTCGTAGGCTGGCGCTCCGGCATGCTCTGAAAACCAGAGGGTGCGTCGAGGCTACGGAGAAAATCATCCTGCGTGTTGCGGATCTTTTTGGTGTAAACGCTGCGCCGTGGCAGGCTGGCAGGGACGCCTTCGCCGCCCATGTCGAACTTCAATTCCCCGCTGGCGGCAAGGACCGCATCGCGGGCTTGTTCGGCATCAAGACGGAGCGGATTGAAGCGCCAGAGAAAGCGATTGTCGGGGTCCTTCAGCAGAGCCGCTTGAGGCGGGGTAAAATGGGCGGTCTGGCGGTAGGTGGCGCTCATGACGATCATCTTGTGCAGCGGCTTCATGCGCCAGCCGCCTTGAACAAATTGATCGGTGAGCCAATCGAGCAATTCTGGGTGCGTTGGCTTTTCTCCCAATCGGCCAAAATCACTGGGTGTAGCGACGATGCCTTTACCAAAGTGGTGCTGCCAGATGCGGTTCACGATGACCCGGGTGGTCAAAGGGTTGGTTGGCCGTGTGAGCCAGTCCGCAAGGACAGTACGACGTCCAGAAGTGGCCGAGCCAGGCGGTGGTGGTGGGATTTGTGCGTCTTCTGGATTGAGGATGGTGAGATAGCCGGGACTGACGCTCACTTTCCCGGTCTTGCGGGTTTTGAAGGAGACGGGCATTGCCTCCAGGCCAGTCTCGCCGATGACAAATGCCGTCTTAAATGGGGCTGGCTTCAGCGAGTCAAAGGTGGCGAGTTGTGCACGTGCTGCGGCGAGTTTGGCGGCGTCTTCGGGCTTGAGCTTGTCCTCTTTGAGTCGCACGCGTTCATAGGCGGCCTGTCGCCAAGCAAGCTGCACGACTTGCTCTTCGTAGGCACTGCGTTGTTCTCGTGGCTTGAGGAACATGGCATAGACTTCGGCGGGAAATTTCTCCATCGCGTTGCGCTGCGCGGCTTCGACTCGGGGCTCAATGATTGCATCGATGATCTTCCGAGGCTCTACAGTGGCGGCTTCCCACGCAGCCTGTTTTTGGTCGTGTGCCTGGCGCTCTTCTTCTGTCGCCAGCGGTTTGTCTTCTGGCCAGGTGATGTTGTTGAAGAAAGCCTGGAGGCGGTAGTAGTCCTTTTGCAAGATGGGGTCGAATTTGTGATCGTGGCACTGTGCGCATTGAAGGCTCATGCCCATGAATACATCCGCAGTGACGTCAGTGACCTCGTTCAGGATGCCCCGCCACTGGGTCTCTGAGTCGCGCTGATTGTACTCGTAGATGGTGTGGCGGAGAAAGGCGGTGCCGATGGCAACTTTAGGGTCGTTTGGTGCGATCTCGTCCCCAGCGATCTGCTCGCGCACAAACTGGTTGTAAGGCTTGTCCGAATTGAATGACTCGATCACATAGTCGCGATAGGGCCAGACATTGGGCCGGTAGGCGTCCTGGCGATAGCCGTCTGATTCGGCGTAGCGGACGAGGTCCAGCCAGTGCTGCGCCTGCCTCTCGCCAAAGCGCGGGCTTTGTAATAGCTCATCCACGAGGCGCTCGTAGGCGTCAGGGCGTTTGTCTGCGATGAATGCTGCGACTTGCTCTGGGGTGGGCGGGAGGCCATGCAGATCAAAGGTGAGGCGACGAATGAGTTCGGTGCGGGATGCCTCTGGTGCGGAGGGCAGTCCCTCTCCGTCGAGTCGCTGCCGGATAAAGGCATCGATTGGCGAGGGAGCGTTGATCTTGGGAACCGGAGCTGCCTTGACTGGTTGGAAGGCCCACCACTGGCGGTCTTCATCCGTGATGGTGCCGGGCTTGTGCACCGTTTTCACCTGCGATGTCTCCGCCTCGGGCCAGGGGGCACCCATGGCGATCCACTGACGGAGAGAATTGAGTTGCTGCTCAGAAAGCTTCCCGTTGGGAGGCATCTCATGATCGCTGTCCTTGTAGGAGACGAATTCTAGCAAGAGAGATTTTTCTGGTTGGCCGGGGACGACTGCGGCACCGCCCTCTCCGCCGGAAAGGATGTAAGGCAGGTTATCGAGCCTCAATCCGCCCTTCTTTTTGGTCGCGCTATGGCATTCGTAGCAGTTGTCTGCCAGCAGTGGCCGGATCTGGGTTTCAAAAAATTTTAGCCCACTTGCGGCTGCATCAGCGCCGAGCACTGGGCCTCTGGATAGGAGGAGCGCGAGGTAGGCGATGAGGGTGGGTAGAGTTTGCAATCGGCAGATCATGGGCGGCTGAGGCGGAAAATTGGCGAAGGAGTGTACGCAGGGAGGTGGTGCAGCTTTGCGAGGAGTGCCGCCCTGGGGTGGACAATCAGACATGCTGTGCCAGGGTGACCTCCATTGAAACCTTTTATTCACTTGGCGCAAGCCACCACGGCAGGCGGCACAGAGTTATCGCTCCATTCCCACGATACCCATTTTTATCTGCGTGCGAACAGGCAACCGCTGATGGGCACGAATGCCTCTGAGTCTGAGATGGTGCTGGCGAGCCTCGCCTGCGGTCGCTTGCAGGGGAAGGCAGGCGCACGTGTGCTGATCGGTGGGCTGGGATTTGGTTTCAGTCTGCGCCGCGTTCTGGAACTGGTGGCACCTGATGCTGTGGTGCATGTGGCTGAGTTGGTGCCGGAGGTCGTTGCTTGGAACCGGGAATATCTATCCGCCGTCAATGGATCACTGCTCGATGATGGGCGAGTGGAGGTGTTCGTCGATGATGTTTTTGAGGTCCTGAAGAGAGGGGCCGAGGCTCCTTATGACGCGATTCTCCTGGATGTGGACAATGGCCCTATCGCGATGGTGGATAACAAAAATGAGCGGCTTTACGACGTGCACGGATTCAATGTGGTGCGGGCAGCATTGGCACCGGATGCTGTAATCGCATACTGGTCAGCTAAAGACGACCGCCCATTTGTGAAGCGCCTGATCAAAGACGGGTTCACTGTCGAAACCGTCGCCGCCAAAGCCTACGCGCAGGCGAAACGCGCTGCGCATAGGATCTTTGTGGCTAGGACAGCGTGACTGGTTATATCCGATTCAATAGCTGATGGTGCCGGCGACGAGAGACGATCAACCAGATGCTGGCGAAGGATGCGAGCAGCGCCGATCCTGGTTCTGGGGTGGGTGTCGGTGTGGCATCCAGGGCGACGTTGTCAATGACAAGTCCGGCACCTAGAACTTCGGCTACCCCGCCTACTGCGAACTGAACGCCAAGCGTGCCTGTTGGGGCGATGCTTGATGTGGCGAATTGTAGCGATATTTGGTTCAATCCCCCAGTTCCGTCCAGCAGTGATAGCAAGCTGCCGGAATTGAGCGTGGCAATCGGGGTGGCACCACCAAAGAGCGATACACTGGCTTCTGAAAGGAGGCTGACCGTGGATATCTGGTCCGCGTCAAAGGTCAAAGTATAGGTGGTGTCGGGAAGCCAACTGACACCTGTATCTTGATAGAGGGTGATCCCTCCCACAGCCCCAACCAGAAATGACAGTGCTGCAACGTTGCTTCCTTCTGTTGCAAGGGCGCTGGAGGCGAAGCTTACATCGGTCAGTGTTGGAGCCAATAGGCCTGATCGCGAGTAGCTCCATGCGCCGATGTTTCCGTCAGGGGCATCAAATAGCCCGTTTGGGGAATCGCCAACAGGGGACTCGAAGGAAGAGTTTTGCAGCGTGATTGAGGCTGCGGAGACAGTGTTTGCCAACATGAATGAGGCAACGAACAAAGCGCGTGTCATCGTTTTCATACACCAAAACATTATCCATAAATATCAGATTGTAAATTAATAACTAGAATAAATGTGAGCGCAAAATGTTAAATGGGTAAATACTAAATTAGGCAATAACTGTATGTGGAAAATAGCCGGAATTTGGCTTTTCCTATGCGTTGCCTGGAGAACCCGAGATCCTGGGTTACGGCACTATGTTTGGCAGAATTTGTGGACGATGGTTAATTCGGCGAGGTGTTACATCGTGTGAATGCGGTTGGATCTACTCGCTGAGGACGAGAACGTTCAGCGAATTGAATCTGCAAGAAAGGAAGCCGGATGGGTCGGAGGTTTCTTTGACAGAAAGAGTGCATCGCGGATTGCGGTTCGTCAGGCCCCAGAATCTCGCCCACGAGGTGGAAGCGCAACGGAGCGATCAATGGGTTGTCCGTCGCATCCTCGTCCATCTTCCCCTTTGATAGGGTGATGCATCTGGCTGAAATAGGCGCAGCCATGACGACGAGATTTAAGTGCTGCTTCCGTGAGTTTCCAGCGATGAATTCGAGGTAACTCTGTTGAATTATTCTTGAGTCAAACTGAGAGCCGACAAGCTCAAACAATGGAGCGATAAAGTTGGTTGGACCAATCGCTTCCATGTGATTATGGTAATTTGAAAATGTGATTCTATCAAGGGGAAAATTAGTTGACCGACTTGGTGGCTAAAATGATTTAAAATGAACAATCTAGGAGATTGATGTATATAATAAAGGGTTCTAGGGTGGTGGAACGGCGGGTTCTGTCGGGGGGGGGAGTTACTGTGGGCGTCCCGATTGGGCGTGTAACTCCTTTTGCGATTAGAATGCGGTCGAATGCATTGACGCCGGGTCTTGACCTCCGCCTGCGTCCGTCCGACGATAGGCGCTTCACATTATGACTGACTCTGCTTGTTCATTTTCACCTTCCGTTCTCGCCTGCCTTGGGCCGGAGGGCAGCTTTTCGTATTTGCTGACGCAGATGCGTTTCCCAAACGTGCCGGTGCGGGCGATGGCGACTGTGGGGGAGGTCTTCGATCTGATGGCGGTGGATGCGGGTGCGATGGGGATCGTGCCCATTGAAAATTCATCCGGCGGTTTCATTGTTGATACGGTGGATCGGTTGGTCGATGAAGGCACGACGGTGCGGATTGTGGAAGAACTGACTCTGAACGTTAAGTTAGCTTTGCTGGGGAAGTCGGGTGCGCCCATTGAGGTGGTTTATTCCCATGCGATGCCTTTCTTCCATAGCGACGCGTGGTTGCGGGCAAATCTGCCAAATGCTCGGCGGGTGGCAAAGCCTAGCACGGCGATTTCTGCTGCATTGGCTGCTTCAGAGACTGGTGCGGCAGCCATCGGGCCCCGCCAAAATGCAGAACGTCATGCCCTGGAAATTTTGCACTATCCGATTGCGGGCGAAGTGCAGAACATCACGCAGTTCTTTCTTTTGGGCCACGAAGAGAATCGACCGACACAAGAACACAATCGCACAGCGCTAGTGGTGGATCTGCCAGATCGTCCCGGGAGTCTCTGCCGCTTCTTGACGCCGCTGAGTGATGCCGGGGTAAACATGAAGCGTCTTGAGTCTCGCCCCTTGCGAGGTCAGCCGAACAAATACCGGTTTTACATTGAGATTGAGGGGTCGCTGGCGTCTCCAATCGTTGCAGAGGCGCTGGCGCGGACGCGGGACGACGGGGCGCAGGTGCGCAGTTTGGGCTCATACTCTAGCGGTCTAGTGTTTGAGTCATGAAGGGAGCCATAATTCCATTGCGCCAACGCTGGCTGCTGCCATGCTGATCGATCTCCGGTATACTATGCATCCCATTTTACGTTTCTTGTCCGCTTGCACCGCGCTGGTGCTGATCACTCAATGCGCTTCCTCGCCTGACGTCGGCCTGTTGGTGAATCAGCGAAAGGCTGAGATTGCCGCAGAAGCTCCAGGGGACTACTACATCGGCCGCCGGTTCTTCATTGAAC
>CAZCAL010000285.1:0-6324 GCA_964496625.1 uncultured Verrucomicrobiaceae bacterium
CCTCTGGAAGGTCGTTTAGATCCTGAAAGGCGTACTCCACCTGGATGCGATCTTGGAAACGGGCTCCGACCTGAGTGCGGAATTGTTCTTCGAAATCTCGGCGAATCACAAACACCACTTTTCCAAAACCAGCGCGGATGGCGTCAAAGACGGAGTAGTCGAGAACGACCTCGCCGGAAGGTCCCATCGCATCGAGTTGCTTGAGACCGCCGTAACGGCTGCCCATTCCGGCAGCGAGGATTAAAAGGGTGGGTTTTGTCATGATCGGAGATATGAGAGGGAGGATCGTGCGGGTCAAGAGGGAGTTCGGGGTTCGGTTGGGTTCTCGAACGCAGAGATCGGGACAAAAAGAGCTTGGCCAAAGGGGAGGCTTGGCTAGGCTGGACCCATCATGAAACGTTCTTTGCTTCTTGTTTTGGGCCTAGTAGGGCTGGCGCACGGTGTGATGGCCGCAGATCGCCCCAATATTCTTTTTGTCCTCTGTGATGACATTCGCTGGAACGCTCTCGGTTGTACGGGCAGCCCGTATGTGAAGACGCCCAACATCGACCGCCTTGCGGCGGAGGGCGTGAACTTTCGCAACATGTTCTGCACCACATCTCTGTGCTCGCCAAGTCGCGCGTCGATCCTCAGCGGGATGTATGCGCACACTCACGGGGTCACGAACAATTTCACGGAGTATCCAGAAGGTTTTGTTAGCTTCCCGATGGCGCTGCAAAAGGCTGGCTACAACACGGCTTACATCGGCAAGTGGCACATGGGGGAGGACAATAGTGAGCCTCGACCTGGATTTGATTATTTTGTCACCCACAAAGGGCAGGGGAAGTATTTTGACACGGAATTCAATGTCAATGGTGCGGGTGACAAACTCGTGCCGGGCTACTACACCACCATCGTCACGGACATGACACTGGATTGGCTGAAGAAGGATCACGGCGGCAAGCCCTGGTGCATGATCCTGGGCCATAAGGCGCCGCACAGCTTCTACACGCCGGAGCCGAAGTATGAGCATAGCTTCGACGATGTGCGCGTGCCGTATCCAAAGACCGCGTTTGATCTGGAAGACAATCCCACCTGGATCAAGGAGCGCCTCTACACCTGGCACGGCATTTATGGGCCGCTCTTTGAGTGGCGGAAAAAATTCCCCGACGATCGCCCGGAGGCGGTGAAGGATTTTGAAAACATGGTGCACGGCTACTGGGGCACGATCCTCTCCGTCGATGACAGCATGGCACGCCTGCGGAAGTATCTAGAGGACAGTGGCCAGCTGGACAATACAATCATCGTCTTCATGGGAGATAACGGTCTGTTAGAGGGCGAGCAAGGCATGGTGGACAAGCGCACCATGCATGAACCCAGCATCCGGATCCCATTGATCGTGCGCTATCCAGGACTCACGGCTGCCAGCGCCCCCAAGGCGGTGCAAAGCCAAGTGCTGACGGTGGATGTTGCCCCTTCATTGTTGGAGCTTTGTGGGGCCCCAGTGCCTGAAAATCTCCATGGGCGATCCTTCGTAAAACTAGTCCAAGGCGACGATCCCGGCTGGCGGAAGTCATGGTTTTATCACTACAACTACGAAAAGCAGTTCCCCTACACGCCGAATGTTCGCGGTGTCCGCACCGATGAATGGAAATACATCCACTACCCGCATGGTGACGGTAAACCGGACCGCCACATGGCGGAACTCTACAACCTCAAAGACGACCCCGAAGAAATGCACAACCTGATCAATAAGCCCGAGCTTGCGGGCAAGGTGGCGGAACTTCAGGCAGAACTCGCAAAGCTTATGGCCGCGACAGGGTTGACGGCAGATACGGACACCATGCCGATGGATGAAGGAATCAAATCCGCGCTACCTGACAAGAAGATTCGGTAAGCAGCACTGGCTCGGGCCTCCGGGAACGTAGTCCGCGAATAGGCGGCGAGCTTTGATCAAGTTGTCAATGCCGTCGATCTGTCCATACCTCGTATTTACCGTTGAAAGTTTCCCTGGCGCGACGCACAATTCATTCATGCGTTCTTTTTTCGCCCTAGTGGCCATTGTCTTGATCTCTGGCAGCGCCGTTGCTCAGTTGGCTCCGCTGTTGCCTCAGAGCGATCAGGGAACTTGGCAGGCACCGCCGAGCGGCGGCCGGGCTTGGCGACATGCTGCGACTGGCCTCACCTTTCCCAATGAGCTGGATACTTATCTACTCAAAGGCATCCTGGACTACAAAGACGATGATGGCTTCCTGCTGCGGTTTGATAGCCCTGAGGAGAGAGCTAGAGCAGATATTTTCATTTTTAAGCATGATGGGGCGAGCGCGACTCCGACGGATCGCGAAGCTGCCATTGCCCAGGAGATGGCTCATGTGCGAGATAACCTCCGCCAGATGGAGTTGGATGGTGACTACAAAGAGGTTCATCAAGACGAGGTGCTGAAGGGAAAAATTCCGCTCTGGAAGACGGATCCTGCACCCATTTTGGTGCACACCTTATCGGCGACGAAGATCTTGAAAGGAGTGGATGGCGCTGCTGAAGGGCCAGTCAAGATTTGGATCGGAGTGACTTTTTATGAGGGCTATCTGGTGACGCTGCGCCATGTGCGGCCTGCTGATACTGGCGAGGGAGGAGAGGTGGGTATGAAGCAGTTGGTCGAGAGGTTTTTTCAAACGGTCCGCGATCCAGCTTTACGTGTTGAGATGGAGCCGATGCTAAAGGAATACTTTGCAGATCCTTTTTCGGAAGCGGGAGAGCAGGCAGCGACGGTGCTGCTTGGTTATTTGAAGGAAACGGCCCTGCCAATCAGCATGCCTGCGCCGCCGATCACGTCATGGGCTGAGGCCGCGGAAAAATCGGTGCCGGGAACTGGGACGCAACTGCTGCGGGCATTCGTGCTGGGCAGTGCCAAGGCTGCTTTTGAAGACAAGGACGCTGCCGATTGCCTCAATGCGGCAACGGTGCAGTTCGTTCACATTTACCGGGAAATTAAGAAGCGGTTCCCAGGCCTGCAAACGCCTGAAATCGAAGAACTGAGCAAAGCAGTAGATGATGGGAAGGGTGGGGTCTGGCTGATGCAGAAATCTGCGGTGAAGTGATCGGGGCTGCGGTTGTTACCGTACGAGTTTGAGGTTTGTTGGGTCGCGGTTCCTCGCGCTGGCCGGTGTGGCGCTGTCGTTTAGCGACTTACTCTGGGAGGCTGTCGTGGACGTGAGACGGCTTTGCTCCGGAAAATCGTGTGCAAGTTTTCTTCTCGCCGCTGTGCAGAATCAGAAATGCTGTTATGATGTCGACGTCGTTCGAGGATCATTATCCATGAAAACCACCCTTCGTTTCCCCTCCGTGCAGCGCACGGTCTTTGGTGCCGCACTTCTTTGCGTCGTCGGCATTGCACCTCTTGCCACTGCTAAACCCCCCGTCGCAAGTTCGCCCCCGAAACCAAAAGCCTTGCAGGCGCAGATCACGGCGAATCCAGCGCAGCTGGCACCAGAATCTACCATTGAGGTTACTTTTCCGACGCCGATGATTGCTCGGGAAGAGGTGGGTAAAGATGCGGTGGAATCTCCGGTGGTGGTGGAGCCTGCTCTGTCCGGCACCTTCCAATGGACCAGTTCACGCAGCGGACAGTATCACCTGACGCAGCCGCCGCAATTCAATCAAACCTACAAGTTCCGACTCCGCGCAGGTTTGAAGGATCTGGAGGGTGCAGAGATGTCCACGGCGGTAATGGATGACTACAACAGCGCGCGCTTTTTAATCATCGATCAAGAACCAAAGTGGTATGACCATGAAAACAATGCGCCACGCACACCTGCCTTTCTTTTTGAATTTAACGACAATGTGAATCCTGCGGAGGCGGTCAAAGCAATCAGCTTTGTCTCGAAAACGCCAGCGATGACGGTGCCTGCCAAAGTGCGGTATGCGACTGGGCAGGACTTTTCGAAGCACTATGGTGAGCCCGATCCCACCTGGGCAGAGGAGATCGCAAAGGTGACGCCAAAATTGACTCCAGAAGCGGTACGGATGAGCGCTATCGTCGTGGAGCCAGCAGAGCCACTGCCGGTAGCGGAAGGGTGGGTCCTACAGATCAGCAAAAAGCTGACGAATGCCAGCGGACGCGACACTCTTGAGGCTGGGGATGATGTAACGATCGGCAATGTTCTGCCGCTCCAAGTAGCCAGTGCTAAGGGCCGCACTCCTTTTGATAGCCCTTATTTTGTGCAGATTCGATTCAACAAAGATATCCTGCCTCCCAGCGATGGCGAGCGTTCGTCAAAAGAGTTGCGGGAGTTGGGGGCAAAGTTGGCGGCTCTGGTGCACATTGACCCTCCTGTGCAAGTGGATCATGCGGACCTTGATGATGACACTCTGGCGATTCATGGTTCGTTTGCTTTGAACAAGCCCTACCAGATCACTGTTGAGCCTGGATTCCCTGCGGCGGATGGCCTCGTTCTGGATGCACCTGCGACCTTCAGCACTGAGTTTGAACCAAATCCTCCATACATCGGTGCGCCAGTTTTTATGCGGAGCCAGATTGCATCCGGAAAAGGGACATACGAATTCAGTGCGGCCAATGTCACGAAGGTGCGAGTCCGCGTGCGGAGTTTTTCCGGTCCGCAACTTCTGGAGAGCATCGAGCGCTTCCTCCCTTATCAGCAGCGATTCGATGAGCGTGTCGAAAAGCGTCGCGAATTTACACCTGAGCCTTTCGATTCGTATCCAGGCAACGTGGTTTATGAGCACGAATACCCGATCAATAAGCCACTGGATCAGAGTGAGTTGATCACCCTGAATTGGCATGAGATCCTTGGCCAGACTCCGGCTGCGCCCCTGTTTGTTGAGATTGAGGGTGAGGCGATGAAGGGAATGGTTGACAAGAAGGTGGTGGCTCAGTCTTTGATCGAGTTCACGGATCTGGGGGTGATGCAGAAGTCCAACCAGCGTGATGCCTTCATTTATGTGACATCGCTGCGCACCGGGTTGGCAGTTGAAGGTGCGCGAGTGACCTTGGTCGATGCGGATCGCAAGTTGCTGGGCTCTGGGGAGACCGATGCCAATGGGCTAGTGCAATTGGCTGCGCTGGAGCCGGCCTATGTGCTGGTGGAGAAGGCCGGTGACTGTACCGTGCTAAAGGCGTCCGGCGGGAGTTCGGAGCTGTGGGGCATCTATGGAGAGGGCGTGGATCGTGCTTGGCAAAATGTATGGCAGGGGCGGCGTCAAACGTTCTTGTTTTCAGATCGCACGCTGTTTCGTCCCGGCGAAACTGCGCACCTGAAGGCATGGACGCGACTGCGTGTAGGGGACGATTTGGTGATGGATCGAGGACCTGTGAAAGGTAAACTGGAGATCCGCGATCCGCGTTATAAGGTGATCCTGGAAAAGGATGTGGTCTTCAATGAAAACGGCGCGTGGCAGGATGATGTGAAGCTGCCAAGCGGGCCATTGGGGCACTACCAAATCAACGTCGATGTGAAAGGGGAAAGTGACGGGGATGAAGACGCCCCAGGGTATCTTTCGGTTCAGGTTCAGGACTTTCGGCCCAATTCCTTTGAAGTACATCTCGATGCCAAAGACGCAAAGCTTCTGAAGGATCGCGTCGAGCTTCCGATGAGCGCAAACTACTACATGGGTAAGTCTCTCGGTAAGGCAAAGGTTTCGTGGAGCGCCACCAGCATTCAGGATTTCACGCCGCCGGAATCGTTCGCGAGTTATCACTTTGGAGATGCGCCTTACTGGGCTGGGTATGGACGGGATCGTGATCGCAGTAACTGGGATCGCGATGAGAGCGGTCAGGATGAGTGGTACGTGAGTGGCGATGGATCGCTGACCGAAGACGGATCGTTGACGCTTCAGTTTCCGATGCCTCCACCGCAGCGCGAGGCGCTGCCACAAAAGGTCCATGTGACCGCAGAGGTGACGGACATTAATGAGCAGACCATCAGTGCGGGTGAAGATATTGAGGTGCCGGGCGCAGCGTTTTTGCTGGGAGTCAAAGGTCCAGATTTTTTTGCTACAGCTGGCAATGAAGTGCTGCTGGATCTGGTGGCCGTGCGTCCTCACGGCGAGCCCGTCACTGATGTGGTGAAGGTCGAGGTGAAGATCGAGAAGCAGGAATACAATACGATCAAGATCGCCACCGCGGGTGGTGGTAGCACGACGAAGGAGCAAGTGATGCTGCGGGAAGAACTCAAGCAGTCTTTGGAATTGCGCCCTGTCACCGCTGGAGGCACTGCATCGCTAACACTTCCGTTTACCCCAGCGAAAGGCGGAAGCTATTTCATCACCGCAGAGGCGACTGATGCAGGTGGTAAGAAGATCCTTTCGCGACTGCCGATCTATGTCATC
>CAZCAL010000286.1:0-2162 GCA_964496625.1 uncultured Verrucomicrobiaceae bacterium
CATCGTTAGGACTGAGGCGTTCCGCTTCCGGAACCTCGCGAGACGGCATTAGCCGTAGCTGATCGCTCATAAAGGCCCAGATTTTTTTTCGATCGCCTGAGATCCACCACCACGGATCGCTATCTTTGACACCGATGCCTGCTGCAAAGCTCTTGAGGGCCTCCACTGTATCGACTTCTGGATAGGCTGCGACTGAAACGAGATGCAAGTTTGGATTTTCTGCAAAGGCGTCGCGAACTTTGAGCATGTGGACAGCAACGCCGCTGCACCCGTGTGGACAGCGCGAGTAGGTGTAAGCTGCTACCACGACCTTGCCTTTCAAATCCGCCCAGGAAACCTGGCCGCCGAGCCGTTCAGGAAAGGTGGCACCAGTGACATCGACTTTTCCTGCAATGGGAAGTATTGGAAGGTTGGCAGCAGACCACAGACTGTTTTGCAGGGCGATACTGCCAAAGATGATGCCAATGGCGATGACGATCACACTGATCCAGAGGAGCAGTGGGCGGCGCGAATCGGATTGTGTGGTATTGGGCACAAAAAAGCATGGAGCACTGACGGCGTTCGTCAATGCTCCATGTGAAAATGCGGTAACTATGAATTCCGCAGGGGCGATTAATCTTCGCGGTGGGCTTGGTGGCAGCTCTTGCAGTTGCCAGCGTTGCGCAAGGCGGCGACCCCCGCCGCACCTCCACGAGCGGCGGCTTTCGATGAGTCGATCAAGGCATCAATTTTCTTGGTCCACGCGGCGGCATCTCCCTTTGGCGGGGTGGTGCCTTTGAGCTTGGCGCACCATTCGGCGAGCTTTTCAGCGTCTTCTTTGCTTCCTTTGCCAGTGGTGACTTTCTTGAAGAGGCTGGTGTCTCCTTTGAATGCGTTTTTCATGACGTCTTCGATGACGTCAGCCTTGGCAAAGACTGGAATAAAGGTGATGGCCGCGAGGGCGATGATCAGGTTCTTGGATGTCTTCATTGCTGGGTTTGTGTGATGAGTAGGTCCGTAGTCGAATTGTTTAACCCCAATTCCCGCCAGTGGACCTGAGCTGACGCGATTTGGGAAAGAGCGCGGATTGTGCTAAAAGTTTTACGCACTGGCAAGTTCGCAGTTTAAAATCGCAAAACAAATCCAGTGCGGAGGGTGAAGTCTGGCGTTGCATCTGTGAGACCGAAGCCTGCGCCGATGCGGAATGTGAGTGCGCTGCAGGGTTCGAGGTAGAGCCCTGCCACCAGTTCCTGCCAACCTTGTGAATCAAAGTCGCCCATCGCTTCACCACCAACGGCGACGAGATGATTGAGCTTGTGGCGTGCACCGAATGAATAACCCCACGCCGCGCTGCCATCGCCTGCGAGAGCGATCAGATTGGCGACCAGTTTGGTGTCACCAATGTTGGTTTCGATGATGAGGCGACTGTTGAAGGCGTCTGAATCATGATTGTGGATGCTGCCACTGTGGGTGTGTTCATGACCTGATTCTGCCTCATCAGCGTGATGATCGTCATGGCCTGCCTCTTCGTGGTGCATCGCAGGTTCCTCGGCGGAATTACCCGCGAACTGGTAGCCTGCGGTGAGACCGATCTTGAATGGGAATTTGTCGGAGGTTGGTGTGAGGTCAAAATGTGCCATTGGCATGACATTGGAGTAGCCTAGGTCAGAGGTGCGTTCGTCTCGGAAGTGGACGTCCACAGCGAGGGCGAGACGATCCATGACGCCGACCATAAGTCCCGGTGTGTAGCCGAAATCATCGCCATCGTTGTAGCTTTCCCATTCGAAGTTACCGATGAAATGCACCTTGCCAGGGGCGGGCAAGTGCACGTCTTGGGCGATGAGGAAATCCTGACCGTGGTGGGCAGAGGATGAGGTTGCAATGAGGATCGATGTGCTAAATACGCAGAAGAGTTGTTTGAAATGTTTCATGATTTTGGATGATTGAACTGAGGTTGTTGAGAATTGAAAAAGGTTTGCCGTTCGATGGCCGCGTGTGCCTGATCTGCCCCTGCATTTTTATGGCTGCTGATCAGCCAAGCTAGGTGGCCCCGGCGGGTTGATGCGGACTGGCAATCCTAATGTTCAGGGAATGTTGGGCTACGCGGCGATTGCTCGCGGTGGGCCGATTCCAGGGGCATCTCGCCTCTCTGCCTTTTCTACTAACTGCCCGTTGGGCGACGT
>CAZCAL010000286.1:2172-4323 GCA_964496625.1 uncultured Verrucomicrobiaceae bacterium
CATCGCGTTCAGGACAGATGATTTTGGGGGATTCTTGGAAGACGAGGTCCAGTTTCTTGAGCTTGCCGTCTTGAGCCTCCTTTTTTTGCCCCTCTTTTTGCCCATTCTCTAAGGCTTTGCAGAGCTTACAGGGGTGGGACCCATCAAAGGTGTCTTCGACCGCTTGAGATAAAGAGCCAGTCTCGGCGGTGTAAGTCACCAACATGGTGACCCATGCCGCTGACTGGATAAACGCCCAGTGCAGCCCGATCGAAAGAACGAGCGAGGCAATGACTCCAGCTTTGGCTAGGCGATTCAACACGATGGGGTGATGCTAGGGTAGCTGGGTGAAATTGAAAAGCGGAATATCAATTTCCAGCGAGATCAACGACCGACTGGGCTGGATCATCCCCACCAGGATCTTGGGGTAATAGGGCGAAGAGCGCAGGATGCCAGGGATCAAGATGGATCTCCATTTCGGAGAGCGAGCCGAGATTTTTGTTCGCTACGAGATCAATGACGGTCATCGGTTCATCCCAGGTTGCGGTGAAGGTGGACATCTTTTCCAGCGCTTCATTGCCTCCTGCCTGCGCCAGTGATTCGCTCATCTTATAGCTGATGTTGCGCTCAAATGCGATGAGTCGCACAGGGCCACCTGTGGTAAAGCGATGCACACGGACCCTGGCACTGACAGGAACGCGAATGGGTGGTGTCAGCTTTTGTTGATCAAGGAGCTCTTGCAGCGTGGCGATTTGTTCTGATTCTGTTTCAGGGTGCAAGCGTTCGGCTGCCCAAGACGACAAGGAGTGATCGAGGGGCATGTCGATTGGACCCGCATCGAGCTGACCACGGACGTGCCCGTGATCAACCCAGTCTATCTCTTGGTTGGCTGCCGAGTTCTCGGGTAGATGCTCGGCCTGGAGAGCCGCATGTTCATCAAACCAGCCAGCGGGTCCGTCGTTGATGAGGACCTGCCCAGCCTGCTGGCTGAAGGTATGCAACTCGCTTCGTTCTTTTTTGCTCAATGCCCAGGATTGAGGGGTGATGAGCATCTTCAGCGCTGGCTCCGTATTGCTGGCGAGCCTGCCAGATTCAATTTGTGCGCTGGAAATAAACTGCGGGCTGAAGCCGAGATCTTGCAGCGCCTTCAGCCAGGCATGGCGCACGACGGCGTGGCGGTTGTGAGTGCTCTCGTAGCTCGAAAAGCGGCGCACCCAAGTCTTGCCATCGGGGGCGGACTCCAGCAGCCAGGCGACTTGAATGCTCGGCTGCGAGTAGTGGATTGCGATGGGGTCACGCTCTGGTTGCGCATTCAAAAACAGTCGGGCGATGGGGCTTGTCAGTTCTTTGAAGACAGGTGCCAGCGCTTTACCCTTCGCGGTCAGTGGAAGCGCAGTGTCTGACCAATCTAGCGTGTCTTCACTCCACCAGATGATGCAGCCTTTGTCGCCTTCAAGCAGTAGATGCCAAAGGCGTCGGAGCGCCGGGCGTGGGTCCTTTTCAAAGACTGTCGCCAGCAGTGGCTTGTTGGGCATGAAGGACCCCAAAATCTCGCGTGAATCACATACATCGTAGGGCTCCATCCAGTCGAGACTCTGGGACAAATTCCACAGATTGTAGCCTCCAAAGGCGTGGGGCATTTGGGTTCCCTCGATACCCACAGGCGTAGCGGGATCGACTTCACGCGCGGCCCTTCTGAATTGCGCCAGCGCCTCCGCCAAGCTGTCATCCATAAAGCTGCGGTGATCTGCCCAGGGGGAAAAATTCCAGCGCTGTGCGGATTCGTGCGCAGAGCTGAGATCGAGTTTCACGTTCTTTGCCGCAGACCAATCGGTCACTTCGGGTGCGTGATCGCCACCGCTGACCATGCGTTGCTTGATCTGATCGGTGGTGAAGGGGCGCACATCGTTCCAGTCAGTGAATACAGTGCCCCATTGCTTGTTGAGTGTGGGGAGGTCTGTGTATCGCTTTTGCAGCCATGCGCGGAAGGCAATCAGTGCCGTCTCGCTGAAGTCATAGTCGAAGGGGTTTGCGGAGATTGTCGTCGATAGTTCATCGCGCAGGTCGTAGAGAAGCGGTTCGTATTCCGCATGGTGCAAAGCCGTCTGGCGCATTCGATCGCTCATGCGGTCGAGCCAGTCATCGCCGTACAGCAGGCCGCGCGTGTACAGC
>CAZCAL010000286.1:4333-6304 GCA_964496625.1 uncultured Verrucomicrobiaceae bacterium
GATTCAGAGCGCTAGCCGGGCGTGGTCCCATCCAGCCATCGATGAATTTGCCCCAATCCGTAACGGTGGAGTTGAATTTGAGGCAGAGGCCCTCATTCAAAACATTCTCCACATAGTAGCCAAAGCCTGCATCGATCAGCGGCTTCGGGTCGCCGCTTTGGCCAGTCATTCCGTGGGTTACACCCAGTTCCTTGAGACGCTGGTAAAAGATGGGATCAGCGAGGTGTTGCTGTGCTTTTTGGCCGGTCCACAAAATCACGCGGTAGTCTTGCCAGGGGCGAAGTGTGGGCTCAGCACTGGCGAGGCTACCTTCGGCCACCAGGATGAGAGGAAGGAGACAAAGGAGCTTACGCATTGGATTGAGGTGCGGCTAGTTTTTGAAAACCGGATGAGACAGGATCTCCACGACGCGAGAGAGGATCAACGCCAGAAGCAGCCACTGAGCGATGTGATACGCTTTAAAAAGCCACGATGGGGCCTGTCTGCGGCGCGCGCGATGCAGGAGACTCTCGGCACCCCAGATCGCACTCAGCACCAGCGGTGCATAGAGAGAGAGCATGAATCGGTCACCCCGTCCAATCGGGGTGTACCATCCGTAGGCCAGCGTGTAGGCAGCCAGCGAGCCAAAGACAAAAAGACAGATCGTGGCACTCTCTGGATGCAGGCGATGCCAAGCGCGCTCTGGTCGAGGCACGGCGATTCGCATCGCGATGGCGAGCAGCAGTCCGAGCGCCGTGAGGATCGCCAGATAGACGCCTCGCCATTCCAGTAGGCCCTTCCAGGGCTTCGGGTTTTTGGTGCTTTGCTTGGTTACTCCAGGCCAGACTAGATCGGCGGTCTTAACCATCATCCCATCGCGCAGCCGATCCCACATCTGGGCACCTGTGTGAGTGGCCTTGTAGTTGGCAAAGGAGGGCTTGGTTGCAGGGGTCAGTGCCTCCAACTGCGCACGGGTATTGTGATTGCCCATCCACGCATAGCACGATTCAAAGTCATCAAACCACATCCAGTATCCAGGGTAGCTGTGGAAGCCGTCGCCAAAGCGCTCGTTGGCATAGATGAGACGCGGCCCGATGGTCATGAGGTGGCAGCCGACCAGGAGGAAGAGGCCAAAGAAATGATTGCGGCGCACCCAGACTAAGTTCGGGATGCCGCGTGGCCAGTGGGCGATGATCCATCCCCAGAGCCACCGCAGGGTGCTGACGGCAATAAATACCGCAATCAGCGGCTGCACCGATCCTTTGGCCATGTAAGCGACCCCCGAGAGGATGCCGATCAATGCATAAACCCAGAGGCTATTGCGCTGGAGGGCAAAGACGCAGGCAACCCAGGTCAACAAGAAGAAGGTGAAGTAAAGTGGCTCTGGCTGGAAAAAAACGGCGCGCGGTAAAAAGGCACCGAGCCCCGCCAGCAGCACAATATTCAATGATGCCGCCACTGAGAAGACCCTGGCGCAGGCGATACCCAATACCACGAGGAAGCCAAGCGTCAGTCCCACATTGAACCAGCGCCCACGATTGAAAAGGGCGCGGTCCTCTGGTGTCACGGTGTCATTTGCAGAGATGGTGTGATCACCATCTGCTAGCCAGGCAGCTATCCAGGGCCAGAGGGGATTCACCACCCCATCCGTCCGATGGGGGAACCAGTTCTTGATGGGGACCGAGACGCCCGTGGCAAAGTCTGGATGGAGATCTTCGCGCGTTTGTAGCGCCAATTTCAGGTTGTTTTTTTGATCGCCACCGAGGATGTCTTTATCCGTAAAATTGGTCTGCGCGATGAGCAGGCCTGCGAGGTGGAGGTGGAGGATCGCATAGCCGGCCAGGGCCGCTAGGATGAAAAACCAACGCCCAATGATAGGCCAAGCCGTCTTGGGGCTCTTTGGCTGGCAGTTTTCAGAGACCGGAGCGTCGGTATCAGAGGACATGGGTGCGTGCAGCGGTGAGACGCGTAAACTAGCGCTTCTTGCGCACC
>CAZCAL010000287.1:0-6299 GCA_964496625.1 uncultured Verrucomicrobiaceae bacterium
CACCTGCCACCCTGTTTGGCACTGCTGCATAGAACTCTTCTTCACCGACGTGAGCGTCCTTGAGGTGAGCGTATGGCATCTTGCGGAAGAGCGACTGGAGGATTTCCTGCACAACTTGCATGGAACCTTGGAGACGATTCTTCAAAACGTAAAAGAACATGAATGCAGGAACAGCAATGAAGAGACCGGAAGCCGTAGCGACAAGCACCTCACCGATAGCTGCGGAGAGTTTCGAAGGATCGCCGACGCCGCTGGTTCCCAGAGTAGCGAAGGCACTCATCATCCCCGTAACCGTTCCTGTCAGCCCGATCATCGGAGTACAAACCCCAATAACCGAAAGATAGTTGGCGCGAGTGGAAATGACGGCATTGGCCTTATTGAGATCAGCAAACAGGGCGGTTTCAGTCGCCTCCTGGCCCTCACCGACGTAACTGAGAGTGGTTCGAGTCACGTCCGAGAACACGGAAGGGTTATTCTTGCAGAACTGGTAGGCACCAACGTAGTCGCCGGCACGGAAGAGGTCCTGAACCTGTGCGACCTGAGATGGAGGTGCCAGTTTTTTGACAGCGGTGCGCAACCAGAGGTCAACCACCAGCCAAATGAGCACCACGGAACATGCCCCAATCGGGAACATGACCCAACCGCCCTCTTTGATCTTGTCGAACATGGTGTGCGGATGAGGCGCTGCAGGAGCAGCTTCGCCACCTTCTGCCGCGGCTGCAGCAGGCTCCTGGGAGAAGCTGGAGGCAATAAAGATCGGGTTTCCGAAGAGCACCAGGGCCAAAATACCGGTGCGTAGGGTGTTGAGGATGGATTTAGAGATCATGAGGCAGTTGAAGGAAGGTTGCGGGTCAATGAGTTGCTGTTGTCTGTTCTACTACGATTGGGCTGGTTTGTCTTTGGAATCTTCGGCGGGAGCGACCTCCTGGTCCTGATTTTTCATCCCGTTGATCGCAGCTTTTTCCTTGCCCGCCGCTTCAGCAACGGCGGAGCCAGGATATTGGTCAACGAGGCGGGTGAAAAATTGGCTCGCATCTTCGTAGCGCTTCATTTTTACCAACATGCGCGCTGCATTCAGTTCTGCGTCTGGAACACGATCCATCTGAGTGCCGAATAGCACCGGAATCCGCAGGTAAGCCATCATTGCTTGCTCCCATTCCTTCTTTTTGGCGAAAATTTCCGCCTTGATGTTCCAAACGGCGGCAGAAATTCCAGAGTCATCAGTCGAGCCCAAGATATTGTCTGCCTGAGCAAGGATAGAACCATAGTCCGATGATGTTTGGCGCTCGACGTCAAGCTTGATGACTTTAAGCTTCAGCTTCTGACCTTCGCTCAAAGGTAGCCCATCCAATTGACGCATCTGTTTGACGGTCTCCTCGAACTGCTTGCCCTGATTGAGTGCATCGACATACGCAAAAAAGACCTCAGTGTAGCGAAGTTCCCCTCCCTTCACTTTTTGGAACGGCGTGAAGAAGTCAACGCCGTCTTTCAACGTCGTGATGGCTTCGGCAGTCTTGCCTTGCGCCATCAACGACCGGGCATCAATCAATTGTGTTGGCTCCGGCCAATCAAGCATCCCAATTTGAGCTTCCGTGACGCTGGTGGTGGCGGTTTTATCTCCCTGGATGCGCATGGTACGGATGATTTTTCCGTCTTCCACGCGGAAGTCATCGGCGGGAACACGGGTGCCGTCCTTGAGAACAATGGCCTGACCGTAAGAGGCGACTGCGCTGAGGCAGAGTAGAGCGAGGATCTTGAAGGTGTGATTCATAACGTGCAAGCGGTGTGATCCTTGGTTCACAGTGTCTTCAACAGGTCCTGCATTTGTTTAAATTCCGGGAAGTCTTTGATGTCCTGGCGCTTAGTCGCTTCGTAAAGAGTGAGCTTCGCAGCTTCCTTGTCTGAATTTTTACGATCAGGCAGTTCCGCAGGGCGGTTTAGAGCGATGAAGGCCTTGGCAGCCTGCAGATAAGATTTGGCCAGCCAAGACTTCCACTTCGGCTGGGTGAGAATCATGCGCTGGTAGTAGGAAATCGCTGTGCCCGGAGATTTCTTGGCCATCTCGATTTCTCCCTGCATGAACAGCGCCGTGGCAGTGGCCTCCCCTTTCCACTCTTTGGTATTCTGGATCTGAACGTAGAGCTCTTTGGACTCGTCGTATTTCTTCAAGTTAAAGAGCGTCTTCGCCTTGCCGAGATAGGCATCCAGCAGGCGTGAACTGCCAGCGTACTCGTTGATGGCTTTATCGAAGAGCCCCAACGCCTTGTCCATTTCACCCTTTTCAAAAGCGATCTCAGCAAGACCAACGGCCGCACCGTCGGCGAACTCGCTTTCCTTGAATAGCTCTTCGAGGCGCTCATAACAACCCGCAGCTTTTTCGAAATCCTGCTGCTTGCGAGCGCTATCGCCCACCAGCGAGAGCAGCAACGGGCTGAGGTCTTCTGGCTTGGCGACTCCGATGAGAATATTGAAGAAATTCTCTGTCTTCTTCGCGTCCTTCATCAGTCTTGCCATCCACCCACGAGCAAACAGAATACGCGCTTGGGCGGTGCCATTCATGCCTTCCTGCGACGGTGTGATCAAGTCCTGAAGCTCCTTGTCAACCTCGTCAAAAGTGGGTGGCTCAGCCGCTGGCGCAGGAGCCGGTGCAGGATCTGCGGGTTTACCATCCGCAGCGGGGGCGGGAGCAGTCGCTGAGGTCGTGCGGCGTTTTTTCGGCACCATCATGGAGCAGAGCTGCTGGATCAGCACCTCAACCTGCTCGTTAGCTGGATTCGCCATTTTGGGCTTGATTGCCTCGGACATCAGCTTCTTAGCGGCCTCGATATTGCCTTCACGGGCGCGAGCGCGGCTGATCCAATAGATGGCCTTCAAGGACTGCTGCTCATCGTCCTTGTTGGTTTCGTAAAACTTCTCCCACATGTCCGCCAACTCTTTCCACTTCCCGGCGGCAGAATAGAGGTCAGTCGCATTGTCCATCGCGTACTTCATGACCTCAGGGGTCTTGGCTTTGCTGACAGCGGTAGCAAATGCCTCCAGGGCCTTATCAAATTCTTGGCGCTGGTTGTAGCCATCGCCGAGGAGGGCGTAAACCTGACCAATGTTCGGGTCATTCGGGCCTTCTTGGACGAGTGCCTCCAAATCCTTCATCGCACTATCGGTGTCCTTGGCCTGGAACTTGATGAATGCTAGACGGTACTTCGCATCAATGACGTACTGCCCTTTTGGGTTTTCTTCGAGGTATTGTTTTAGAGCCTTACTGACGCCCTTGGAGTCGTTTTGGTAAAAGTAGGTCAGTGCAATCCGATACTGCGCATCGTCCTTGTATGCGGAGTCTTTGTTGATTTGCAGGACGTTCTCCAGGCAGTTCCGGGCATCGACGAAACGCTGCAATTCAAAGAGAACGTTGGCCCGCAGGAAGAGCAGACGTTCTTTGTCCGCCTTGGGAAAAGCCAGAGCCTTGTCAAAAGACTGCTCCGCCTCGTCAAGCTGCCTGTTTTCATAGGCCAACATGCCAAAAAGTTCCGAAATTTGGCCGATCTCACTGCTGTCAGGGAAGTCGCTAATGAATCGTTCGCACAGTTCGCGCGCTTGTTTGACGCGCTTCAGTTGGGCATTGGCGAGGATGGTGCCGTACATGCACTTGTCACGCTGAGGAAAGGTCTTGAAGTCCTCGACAATCATATTGAAGGCCAAAATCGCCTCCCACATGCGACCCATTTCAAAGTAGCAACGACCCAGGCGGTAATACAGCGATGCATCGTAGTCGGGACGCTTTTCCAATTCAGTGAGCAACTCTTGCTCGGATTTCAAGCGACCTTCGAGTTCCTCTTTAGTGCCACGAACTGGGCCTTTCCCAGGATTGGCGAGGGATTGCTCGATCTTCGCGATCCTTTCCTTTTGCATCCGAGTGATCTCGCTCTGTCGGCGGACCATTTGGTAGGCGGCGAGGGCTTCACGGTAGCTCTTTCGCTCCAGCATCTGATCCCCCAACTTCAGGGAGATGTTGTTCATCTGCGCGACATTGTCGCCGCCACTCGAGGCGGAGCGGACTTTGTCCATCAGGCTAGAAGCCTTGTCCACATCCCCTTGGGCGACGTAAATGTCCGCCGCCATTAGGGCCGCTTGAATCCCTTCTGCTGTGCGGATACCGCCCTCTAGAACTGAGGTGAGGATCTTGATTGCCTCATCAGGCTTTTGCGCCTTGCGGAAGTAATACTCAGCAATGACTAGGCCTGCCTCGCCCTTCAACTCGGGAGCGCTGGCAACGACTTCCTTGAGAACCGCGACACCTTTCTCGGCATCGCCACCGACGATCTGGGCGCGCCCCAGGCCCATCTTTACTGCGTTGATATTTTCCCCGGTTGGGAAGGTCTGAATGTAAAATTCAAAGGTTGCGATGGCCTTAGCGTAGTCATTGAGATTGAAGTGACAGGCACCTTCAATGAAAGTCAGCGCGTCGAACGGCCTGCTCACCATTGCCTTGATAGAATCAACCTTGGAGAGCGCCTCCTGGTATTTACCTTCGGTGAAAGCTGCCAGCGCCGCGGACTGGAGAGCCTCAGCCTCGGCCTGCTTGTTCAGTGCTTCTGGGGCAGTCGGCGCGGCAGGTGCAGGAGCCGCAGGCGGCGTGGCCTGAGACCAAGCTATGGTCCCGCTCGCTAGCAGGACGCTGATGCATACAATTCGGCTCAGATTCATTGGCTATGAGAATGAAGGATTTCCGCGCCAACGACCAGCAAAAAATGGCGCAGCACTACGACTCGCTGGGGAATTTTGTGGAAGGTGGGAGGGGGCTGGTGGACGCATTTTGACCAAAAAGGAACATCAGTATGGACAAACGCTCTTCACTTGTCACCAAAGAATCGCGACTTTTTGTCGATAACTGAAGCAAGGGGCCGCCTGTCCATTGCGTCGAGCGTTAGATTCAGTTCAGCGGCTTCAGTTCGGGCAGGACAAACTTGCCGTCCTTCCGGATGACTTTGCCATCGAACGAAATAGTGCCGCCGCCGTAGTCTGGCCGCTGAATGCAGACGAGATCCCAGTGGACCTGGCTGCGGTTGCCGTTGTCGGCAACACCTTCGTAGGCTTGTCCGGGCGTAAAGTGAAAGGAGCCAGCGATTTTTTCATCAAACAGGATGTCCCGCATTGGCTCTTTGATCTCGCGATTGAAACCAATGGCGAACTCGCCGATGTAACGGGCACCTTCATCTGAATCGAGGATTTTGTTGATTGCCGCAGTGTTGTTGGCGGTTGCCTTCACGATCTTACCCTTGGAAAACTCCAGCTTCACGGAGTCAAAGGCAATCCCTTGATAGATCGTAGGGGCATTGTAAGAGACGACCCCCTCCACGGAGTCCCGCACTGGGGCGCTAAATACCTCGCCGTCTGGAATATTGTGACGCCCCCCGCATGGAATGGCTTTGAGACCTTTGAGGCTGAATCTGAGATCGGTGCCTGGACCCTGGATGTGGACGTCCTTCGCCTTGTCCATGAGCTTTTTCAGCGCCGTCATGGAGGGTGCCAAGGCTGCGTAATCAAGCAGGCAGACCTTGAAGAAAAAGTTTTCAAACGCCTCGGTGCTCATCCCAGCCTGCTGCGCCATCGCCCCATTTGGCCAGCGCAGGACGCACCAGCGCGTGTTATTGACGCGCTCATTCATAAACGGGCGCATTTTTGACTGCACGAGTTGCATCTGCGCGGCGGGCACATCTGAGTTCTCTGTGATGTTGTAACTGCCGCGGACGGCGATGTAGCAGTCCGTCTTTTTCATCAACTCCAGGCTGTTTTCAGCGACCAGATCCTGCTGCTTTTCCGTGGCGTGGATCATCAGTTCGCGGCTGATCGCTGAATCATAGAGACGAACGATCGGATGCGCTTTTGCCTCCGAAACCGCGCGGATCAGGGCGACAGCGACGTAATTTGGAACATCAAAACAATCGATCCAGACGACATCTCCTTTTTTGACTTGGGTGGAGTATCGGACGAGTTGGCGGGCAAGTTGATCTACGCGAGGGTCGTGCATGGGGGTTGTATAAAGGTTTTGTCCGGATTCGTCAATAAAGCTCAACGGGGGACCGCTTGCCGTCTTCGACGCTGAGTTGCTTCGCGGCCTCTTCACCGAGAGTGGCCACCCGCAGATCCCAGATCTCCTTATTGATGGCGGCAAAGCGATCCAAATTGAATGTATCAGGAGTGACGAGTCGTTTCTTTGTGCGTTCAATCCGCACCAGCGCATCGTGCAGCGCCGGGCCTTCCACGCCCTCCAGGTGCTGCCTTGCGAGTTCCACCATATCGAT
>CAZCAL010000288.1:0-6282 GCA_964496625.1 uncultured Verrucomicrobiaceae bacterium
CGCACCGTAGCCAGCCATCAGCGTGAGGGCGTGTTGTGCGGACAGAATCGACCAGGGGGTTTTGTAGCTGATGAAGGAATAAACAACGTACAAAACGACCGTGTAAACGGCTAGGAAGACCATGAAAAAGACGCGCTTTCCATCCCGATCCTGACTGAGGGGCGCGGCGATGATGCCGACGATACCTAGCGCACCGATCAGAGCCTCTGACCAAATAATACCGCCGTCTGCGCTGCGGTAGAAAAGCATGGTCAGGTAGTAATACCAGGGCTGAGAGTGTCCCGCGCCCTCGGAGCGGTGCAGATAGTTCGTGTATGTGGTTACGCTTTCTTTGACGTCGTTGAGATCCGTAGTGAAGCCTGAATAACTGGCCACAGAAACGGCTACTGCTGCGCCAATCAACCACTGCCAGCCTTTGATCGATGACTGTTTGCTACGCGAACTGCTCAGCCGCAAGCTGTTACTACTCTGCTGGAATGAGGAGCCGCCAGCGATGAGTTTCGCGATGGCGTAGCCGCACACACCCGCGAAGACATTGATCACAAAGGTCTCTTTGGTGGCATGGGCGAAACCCAGACTGGCCCCCAGCACTGCCAGCCAACCTTTTCCGCCGGTCTGGACAAATTTCCACAGTGCCCATAGCGCGATCGACAGCAGGAGCACCAGCAGCATCTCCATGATGTAATAACGGCTGTAAAAGACCTGCATCGGCGATACTGCAATCAATAGCATCGCCACGGTCGAGCCATGCCAAGTTAATGGCCGCGCAAACAACAGTGTCATTCCTAGCACGAGGATGCCACACAGCATCGGGATGTGACGAAGCTGAGCCTCTGTCCACTCATCGGGCGATCCCCAACGGGCGAGTTTTGCATACAGCCAGGATACCTGATGAAGGCCGGGGCCGTGGTAGTCTGAGGGGTCGTAGTCAAAAGTTCCCTCCGTCCAGAGTGTGCCAAACTTCGTTGCCAGGATGGCCTCGTCCGTGTGCATTGGGCGGGTTTCGAGACCAACGCTTCGATAATAAATACCAAGTCCCAGCGCCACGACGACGAAGATGAGGATGGTGCGCAGGGAGATAGATACGTCCTTCTTTTTCACGATAGCTTTGGGGCTGAGTTGAAACTACGCGTCCAGCGGTGGCACATCGAGCCAGCAGCGGTCCCGCCAGGATTGAATGCCCAGTTCGGCCAGTTGTACTCCTTTGGCACCCTCGCGCAATGTCCAGCGGAAGGGGGTATCGATGGCGACATGCTTGAGGAACATCTCCCACTGAATTTTGAATGCGTTATCGTAGTTGGTAGCATCTGGAACTTCCTGCCAGCCTGCATTGAAGTCGATAGGCTGATCGATGTCTGGATTCCAGGTCGGGCGAGGGGTGGTGCCGAGGCTCTGCACCCAGCATTTGCGCAGTCCGACGATGGCGGAGCCTTGGGTGCCGTCGACTTGCATCACAAAGAGATCATCACGCCGAACTCTCACCGTCCAGGAGCTATTGAACTGGCAAATGATGCCGTTGGCACATTCGATCGTGGCATAGCAGGCGTCGTCAGCAGTGCAATCATAGGGCTTGCTGTGTTCGTCGACCCGATGCGGCAGATGCGTTGCCCCCAGGCAAGACACGGCGGATACGGGGCCAAAGAGGTTATCGATCACATATCGCCAGTGACAGAGCATGTCGACGATGATGCCGCCTCCGTCTTCTTCACGATAATTCCAGGAGGGACGTTGTGCAGGTTGGTCTGGGTGCTCGCCACTGAAGACCCAGTAGCCAAATTCTCCGCGCACGGAGAGGATTCGGCCAAAGAATCCTTGATCTTGGAGGACCTTAAATTTGCGAATGCCAGGTAGCCAGAGCTTGTCCTGGACCACGCCATTCTTCACGCCAGCATCTTCGCAGACCTTCGCCAGGCGTAGTGCCTCTGCGGATTCGACGGCAGTGGGCTTTTCGCAGTAGATATGTTTTCCCGCTTTGACGGCGCGCTCAATGAAGCCAGCACGTTGAAGTGTGCCTGATGCGTCGAAAAAGATCGTATCGTCTGGATTTGCGAGCGCGGCATCGAGATCCGTGGTGTGGCGTTCGATGCCGTTTTTTTCTGCCAATGATCGAAGTTTATCGGCATTTCTACCCGTGAGGATTGGGTCTGGCATCAGTGTGAGACTGTCGGATACACGTAAGCCTCCTTGATCCCGGATTGCCTTGATGGACCGGATCAGGTGCTGATTTGTGCCCATGCGCCCCGTGACGCCGTTCATGATGATGCCTATTCTGCGAGTTTCCATGCGGAGGCCAACGGGTAGGATGGAGGGGAGTGGAGTCAACAGGGAATGCGGGGCGGATGGCGTGGAAAATTGTGCGTCGGTGTGATCTGTGACCCCGCCTTAGACCTTGAATCCACTTTGGTTGGCGTGATGTTGACGAATGCAAGACATCACGCGGCGGAAGGATTTCATCTCCATCACCCCTGAGCTAGAAACCTATCTGGATCAGGTCGAACGCTACTTTTCATTGCCTTGTACATACGCGGATTTGCTGACCTTTACGGAGCGCTACCCGCTCATGGATAAACACGATAACCCTACTTACTGGGCCTCCGTCATCTATCCGCGCGAACTTCAGCAGGAGCTCTACCCAAAGCTGACCAGCATCTATTCCTTGTTAAAAACCGGCAATCTCCAGGCAGTGTCCCACCTGTATGTGGAGCGTGTGGACTTCTGCGAGTTTGGTAATTCCAGACCCTTTCGGATCCGGGTGGTCAATCAATACAATGACAACTACGACCACTTCTACATGAAGCAGTCTGATTCCTCACGGATCTATGGTTTGGAGTTGGAGCATCTCCTTTCGCCCAATCGCATCAACTACCTTTTTCATACGGGGACGCTGGTGGAGGAACACATCGCTGGAGTTCCTGGTGACGTCTTTATTCGGGACTACCTCGGGCGCGACGATCTCAACCGGGTCCGTATTGCCAAGGAATTCGTGAAGTTCAGCGAGCGCTGCTTCATTCGTCTGCTGGGCGATATGCGCAGCTACAACTATGTGATGGATGTGACCCCGGACTTTGAGGACGTTCAGTATCGGGTGCGAGCGATCGACTTTGATCAGCAGAGCTACGAAGGCAGAAAGAGTCTGTATCTACCGCAGTTTTTCAAAGAAAATAATCCGGTGGTGATGCTCTGCTCTCGCTGTCTAAATCTGCCAACGATGCAGCAGTATCAAGACGAGGAGCGCAGTCTCATTGCGCGACGCTATTTGTCAGAGCATCAACGCATCTCGGCGCTGCTGAACTGCATGAAGGCCAACCCTGCGGAACCGCAAGAGAAGGTGCGGCAATTGGCCAGCGAGTTGGGGGAATATCACCACAGCCAAGCCTTTGTGAACTGTGCCTCGATGGGGGACATCGTGGACTGCAATCTACAGATCACGCTGGGTAAGCACCTCGTGTGAGTCGGATGGGCCTCCTCATCGGCTCAAGTCACCCTGCATGAGCATTCGGAAGCCGCTGCTCACCAACACATTGGACGCGATCTCGCTGTCTTCGACATGCAGGACTAGGACTGAGTGTCCGCGTGGTCGTGTCAGTAATGCGTAGCTGAAGTGAATGTTAATTTCAGCAGCGAGTAGCGCAGCGAGGCATTCGGCAAGGTTGCAGCGGTCTTCGCGGATCTCCACCACCACGATGGGCACGACGGAGTGCGGGATGCCTTTTTCAATGAAGAGCGTCTCGGTTGATTCCGGATCGCTGAGGATGAGTCTGACCAACGTAAGCTCCGTGGATTCCTGCACCGA
Organism: uncultured Verrucomicrobiaceae bacterium; assembly: GCA_964496625.1. Lineage (GTDB taxonomy): Bacteria > Verrucomicrobiota > Verrucomicrobiia > Verrucomicrobiales > Verrucomicrobiaceae > JACKQF01. The sequence goes on from CAZCAL010000288.1 coordinate 3,794, forward strand.
GAGGCCGAGGACCTCAATGGAGTGATCACCCAGGAGTTTGACCAGCGCCATGAGAGAGCCGACGCGATTTTGCAAAAATACAGAGATCTGTCGCACGGGGGTGCCCACGGGCGTGGCTGTCTCTTGGACGATGTTTGAGTCCTCGTTCATGGAGTGGGGTGGTGTCGCGATTAGCCTGCCGGACCTGTGGCGGATCTGCTTTCATCGTAAAGCGTGACTCGCAAGGGAATGGCGACGAGTTGCTTACCGCGGTGAGAGACGATCCATCGGTAATAACCTGGGCGATCAAAATTGATGCGCTGGAGATTCAGGACGATGTTCCGAGTGACGAAGGGAACAAACGCTGAGGGAAAGCCGACATCGACCGTTGGCTCAAATGGCGGCAGCGCCTGATTACCGTCTGGGCCAATGCAACGGATTGAAAACTCATGCTGCCCAGCGTCTTGAGTCTCAAACGTAATGCGGAGCGCCAGCGCACAGGCAGGGTGGACAACGGGGAATTCCCTGGCGCAGAGGGTATCGAATGCGCCGAGCACACAGAGCTTTCCTGAGTAATCAGCGGCGGAGTCGCAAAGGCTGGCGAGGAGGACTTGCATGGGGTTCTGGGGGATTACGCTCCGAACACCTTTTGCAGATACTCCATACTTTGCCGTGCGATCGTGGGGGCATCGGGAGTGTAGTCAAAGACCTCCACAGAGACGTAGCCACTGTATTCAGTATCTCTCAGCGCCTGGACGATAGGCGCATATTCGACGTCTCCCTGGCCGGGGCCGCGCAGATTCGGGTCGTTCGCGTGGAAGTGCACGGTCCAGTCTTTGCTCGCGCGGATGATATCGCCAATCGGCGTTGCTTCGTCGCTCATTGCTTTCACGTCGAGGTGCAATTTGCATGCGGGATGATCGACGAGCTTGCAAAAGCGGATGGTTTCCTCAGCGGTATTGAGAAAGTTCGTCTCTTTGCGGCCTAGCGGTTCCATCGCGAGGGTGACGCCGTATTGCCCGGCTGTCTGCGCCACTTCGCGGACGGTATCAGCGGCGCGTTGAAATGCATCTTCGTATTCCCATTCAGGCAAGGTATTGCGTGCTTTGGGGCTGCCCCAGACCATGATTCGGCCTCCAGTCATCGCGCAGAAGCGGGCGAGGTGTTGTCCAAATTTGGCCGTCTCTTTTCGCAGGAGAGCGTCCGGCGTGGTGATGTGAAACCATGCGGGCTTCGTCAACAGCCAATGCAGTCCCAAAATCTCCAAGCCGTAACGGCTCGCTGTCGCGGACAGTGTCAATGCCTCGGCCTCAGTCAGATCACGAGGATCCTCTTTCAAAGTGAAAGGTGCCAGTTCCAGGGCCGAATAACCAGCCGCTGCGGCGTCCTCGCAGACTTTTTCAAAGGGCCAGTTTTGGTAGGTCTCGTTACAAATAGCGTAGCGCATGGGAGGAGCAGATTGGCGTGGAAAGGCGGCGCGTCAACTGTGGGCCGCTTTCGCTGGGGATCGGTCGGTGCAATGGCCTATTTCACTGTGCCTACGGCTGAGACCCACTTCCCACGCGTGATCACCTTTTGCACAATCATGCCCGCCTTGGTCGCGGTGGCAAGGCAGCCCTTCGCCTGAGTCTTGAGGATGCCAGACAGCATCAAGGTGCCGCCCGGCTTCACGGATGCCACGAGCGCGGGGCTAGCCGCCTCGAGGATATCATAAAAGATGTTTGCGGCGACGATGTCCCACTGCTTTTTCGGCTTCCATTTCAGCACGTCTTGTTGGGTGATGCTGACCTTTGGGGTGTCATTGCGGTCGAGGTTCTCTTTGGCCACTCGGACCGCCTGGGGATCGAAATCGCAACCCCAGACGGAGCTGGCCCCCAGCTTTTGTGCGGCAATGGCTAGAATGCCAGTGCCGCAGCCAAGATCCGCCATGCTCCAGCGCTTGCCGTCTGCCCCGTGCTTGTCCGCCGCATCGACGAGGAACCTCAGCATCGTTGCAGTGGTTGCGTGATGGCCAGTGCCAAAGGCTAGATCCGGCGGCACGGCGATGATCTCACGACCTGGATGCGCCTTCCGTGCGGCAGCAATTTCTTTGGCCGTGCGGGCCGGGCAGACCACGATGCGGCTGCGGATCGCCAGAGGCGGGGGCGGCTCTGGAGTCAGTGCTGCCCAGTTCTGGTTTTTGAGTTTGCGGATCGTGCCACCAAACATTTTTTTGACCCGGTCGAGCTGAGCGGCGGATTCACTGTACAGTTCAATGCGAGTCATCTTTTTCCCTGCAATTTGGGTGATGACGAGCTGTGAGCCAGGCTGCTTTGCAAAGCGCTCCTCCCAGGCATCGATCCATTGTGGAGAAGATAGTTTAGACCAGACGAACATCGTAATAGGGAGGGCTCGAGGTAGAGATGACTCGGATTCGCTTTCCGGCGGGGCGTCCACTTCTTTAAATGAAGAGAAATGGAGCGGGTGACGCGATTCGAACGCGCGACATCTTCCTTGGCAAGGAAGTGCTC
>CAZCAL010000289.1:0-6280 GCA_964496625.1 uncultured Verrucomicrobiaceae bacterium
CTCCCGATCCAATCATGAAGCACCTGTCTTTGATTCTCCTGGTTACAGTTTTCGTCACGACAGCAATTGCCGCTGATCCGTCGCGCGTGCTCATTGTCGTCGGCCCCAGCAAGCATCCGCCGGGGTCGCATGAAGTGGCCGCAGGTGGTCGGCTGATGAAGCATTGCCTTGAGTCGATGGCGAATGTGCCAGGGGTGAAAGCGGAGGTGGTCTATGAATGGCCGGACAAGACCTTGCGCGATGCGGCGGCGACCGTGGTGTTCATTGGCGATACTTTCCCGGCGGGACGAATGCCGAATCCGCAGCAGAATTTGGCAGATCTGGAAGCCATGATGCAGCGTGGTTGCGGGATCGTGTGTGTGCATTATGCCACGGGCTTGCTCGGTGAAGACGTGACGCAGGAAGGGGATCATCCGCTGTTGCGCTGGCTGGGCGGTTACTTTGCCAATCGCTCTTGTCCGCATCATGAATCCATCGCGAAGATCTTCGATGCAGCAACGATCACGCCAGCCGCGCCGCAGCATCCCATTGCACGTGGTTGGAAAGAGTTCACGCTGCACGACGAGCCCTACATCCATAACTACTTTGGCAAAGAGGGCAATAAGCTCGCTGCCAACGTCACGGCGCTCGCCACTTCCATGTTGCCCCCGGAAAATCCACAACGTGAAACCGTCGCCTGGTGTGTGGAACGTGGTGATGGTGGACGAGGCTTTGGCATTGTGATGCCGCACTTTTACAAAAACTGGACCAATGACGAGCTGCGTCGCTTCATTCTGAATGGCATCGTGTGGACTGCAAAATTGCAAGTGCCTGCGGAGGGAGTGAAGACGGCGGTGCCTGATCTTGCGAGCTTCCAACCGGTGGCCATTGAATACACGCCGCCACCGCCGAAGGTGAAGAAGGCAGCTGCCGCCAAATGACTCCCATGAAGTTCCTGTTTTCTCTTATTGTTCCAGCGTTTGCGTTGGTTTCCACGTTCGCTGCGGCGGCTTCATCTAAACCCAATATTGTCATTATTCTGGCAGATGATTTGGGGCTTGGGGATGTGGGTTGTTTTAATGCGGAGTCAAAGATTCGCACACCGCACATCGACAAGTTGGCGAGTGAGGGGATGAAGTTCACGGATGCCCACTCGCCGGGGCCGCTGTGTCATCCTTCACGTTATGGGCTGATCACGGGACGTTTTCCCTTTCGCACGGATGTGTCGAAGTGGCCGACGCAACCTCTGATCAAAGCGGGGGAAGTGACGATTGCTTCACTGCTGAAGTCGCAGGGATATCGCACGGCGATGGTGGGCAAGTGGCATCTGGGTTTCGAGGAGAAGGGCTATGACAAACCTCTGGCTGGTGGGCCTGTGGACCATGGGTTTGATAGCTTCGTCGGGATGCGTGCCTCGACGGACATTCCACCGTATTTTTGGATTGAGGGGAATAAGGCGGTGATGGAGCCAACGGGGCGCATTGCAGCGTCTGCCACGGAAGGGTGGTCGCCCATTCAGGGAGCCTTTTGGCGTGAGGGCGACATCGCGCCGGACTATGTGCACAAGGACGTGCTGCCGAGGCTGACGGACGAGGCGGTGAAGGTGCTGCGCAGCCACCAAGGCCAGGCCAAGCCGCTGATGCTCTACTTTGCCATCACGGCTCCGCATACGCCGTGGCTGCCGACGGCGGCGTTCGCAGGCAAGAGCAAAGCTGGGATGTATGGCGACTTTGTGGAGATGGTGGATGCTGAGGTGGGGCGGGTGTTGGCGGCACTGGATGAGGCGGGTATGACGCAGGAGACGCTGGTGGTCTTCACCTCAGACAATGGGCCGACTTGGTATCCGGAGGACGTGGTGAAATTCGGTCATGATGCGGCGGATGGGCTGCGGGGAATGAAGGCGGACGCTTGGGAGGGTGGGCATCGGTTGCCGTTCATTGTGCGCTGGCCGGGGCGGGTGAAGGCAAAGAGTATCAGCGATCAGACGATTTGTTTCACGGATTTGATGGCCACGTTTGCTGAGGTTTGTCAGACCAAGCTGCCAGAGGGCGCGGGGCCGGATAGCGTGAGTTTTCTGCCTGTGCTGGAAGGCAGACAACCCAAGCATGATCCCATCCGCGGGCCGATCGTGATGCAGGCGGGTAGTGCGGGAGCCAAGATGATTCGGTCAGGCGATTGGAAGCTGATCAATCAACTTGGGTCGGGTGGATTCACCAAGCCGAGCAAGATTCAGCCAGGGCCGGGTGATCCGGTGGGGCAGCTCTATAACTTGGCGGAGGATCGCGGTGAAAAGACCAATCTTTATGCGCAGCACCCAGAGATCGTGGCGCGACTGACGGCAGAGATGAAGAAGATCGTGGAGAGCAAACAGAGTCGACCTGTTGTCTCCGCTGAGGTGTTAGCGCCCTACGATGGTCCGGTGCAAAAGGGGGTCGATACGAGCACGCTGACGGGAAAAGTGATGTGCGGTTACCAGGGTTGGTTCACTTGTCCTGATGACGGGATGAAGCTGGGCTGGACCCACTGGGCGCGGAAGAGCAGAGATCTGTTTGCGCCGGGAAATGTGACGGTGGATTTGTGGCCAGACGTTTCTGAACTCACGGCGGAGGAGCGATTTCCGACGGGATTTGTTCTGCCGGATGGCAAGGCAGCAGAGGTGTTCAGCAGCGCGAATCGGGAGACGGTGCTGCGGCATTTTCAGTGGATGCGTGAGTATGGGATCGATGGGGCGTTCGTTCAGAGATTCGCGAATGGCTTGGAGCGTGGACCGGTATTGCAGCAGAAGAATGTGGTGCTGACTCATGCCCGCGAAGGAGCGAATCGGAATGGTCGAGCGTATGCCGTGATGTATGACCTGAGTGGGTTGCGCGCGGGCGGTGTGGCTGGCGTGTGGGCGGATTGGCGGAAGTTGCGTGAAGAGATGCACGTCACCGAAGACTCAGCGTATTTGCATCATGAAGGCAAGCCGGTGGTGGCGGTGTGGGGAGTAGGTTTCAACGATGACAGGGCCTACACCCTGGCGGAGTGCCGAGAGTTGATTGAGCAACTCAAGGGAGATGGCTGCACGGTGATGTTAGGTGTGCCAACAGGCTGGCGAGAGGGGAACCGCGATGCAGTGCCGGGACCAGAGTTGTGCGAGGTGTTGGCTTTGGCGGACATCCTCAGTCCGTGGACGGTGGGGAGGTATCACACGCCCAAGCAGGCGGCATCGCATGGGGAGAAGGTGTGGGCACCGGACGTCCAGTGGTGCCAGCAGCACGGGCTGGATTTTCTGCCGGTGGTGTATCCCGGTTTTAGTTGGCACAATCTGAAGGGAGACGCCCTGGGTGCCATCCCACGCCTGAAGGGAGAGCTACTGTGGTCACAGGTGGTTGCGGCCAAACGAGCTGGATGTCAGATGATCTACGTGGCGATGTTTGATGAAGTGGACGAAGGCACTGCCATTTTCAAATGCACGAACACACCACCCGTGGGTGAGGCCGTCAGCTTCCTGGACTACGAAGGCCTGCCATCCGACTACTATCTGCGCCTCACCGGTGAGGCCGGACGCCTTCTGCGCGGTGAACGGACGGTGGAGGAAGCTCCTCATTTGCGTTGAAGGTCTGTCAGGTGGAGCGAATGGAGTGCAAGTGATGGAAAAGACGGCGCTTGGCTGTCGTTCCCATTGTTCCGCCTATTTGCTCATGAGACTCCTTGTTGCTTCTCTTCTCTTTTGCACTGCTTCCCTTCAAGCAATGCCGAACATCGTTTACATCCTTGCGGACGATCTCGGTTTCGGGGATGTGAAGGTGCTGAATCCGCAGCGGTGCAAAATTGCCACTCCAAACCTTGATCGTTTGGCAGCGCAAGGAATGAGCTTCACGGATGCGCACAGTGGGTCATCGGTTTGCACGCCCACACGCTATGGGCTTTTGACCGGGCGTTATGCGTGGCGGTCGCGGCTTCAGAGTGGGGTGCTAGGAGATTATGAGGAGCCCTTGATCGCGGCGGATCGTCTGACGGTTCCTGCACTACTGAAGCAGAGTGGTTATCACACTGCGATCATTGGGAAGTGGCATTTGGGCTTTACCATTGAAGGTGAAGCGAAGGCGCGCAAAAGGAAAGGAGCGATGGAAGGCGCGCCGATGGGGGCTGTCACTTCCGATGGTCCGGTGACGCGTGGGTTTGACTCCTTCTTTGGCTTTCATCATGCGCGGATGATGAAGTCTGTTTTCGAGAATGACCGTGTAACGCAGATCGTGGAGCCTGTCGATATGCTGCCGACCCTTGTAGCGCGTGCAACCTCCTACATTGCGGAGCGAGCGAAGGTGGGTTCGCCATTTTTTCTCTACATGCCGCTGAACTCTCCCCATACACCGATTGTTCCCTCTAAAATGTGGCAAGGAAAGAGTGGCATCGGTGATTATGGCGACTTTGTGATGGAGACGGATTGGGCTGTGGGGGAGGTTTTGGCGACGATTGATTCGGTGGAAATCGCGAAGAATACGCTGGTCATTTTTACTTCCGATAACGGCTGTTCTCCGGCGGCTGGAACGCCGAAATTGGAAAAGCTGGGGCACTATGCCAGTGGCGAATTCAGAGGATACAAAGCAGACATCTGGGACGGTGGTCATCATGTTCCTTTCTTTGTGCGATGGCCGGGGAAGGTGAAGTCTGGATCGCAGAATGCGCAGCTGATTTGTCACACGGACTTGATGGCGACCTGTGCAGATATTCTGGGCGTCAAACTTCCCGAAGATGCAGGTGAAGACAGTGTCAGCCTGTTGCCAACGCTGCTGGGAGATGCGGATAAGCATGGGCGAGAAACGTTAGTGCACCACAGTATCAATGGCCGCTTCGCCGTGCGTGATAGATATTGGAAGCTCTGTCTGTGTCCTGGATCTGGCGGATGGGGCAAGCCTGGCGATGCGGAGGCTCAAAGGGCGGGGTTGCCGGACGTGCAACTATTTGACCTGAGTTCAGATGTTGCGGAAACGAAGAACGTGGCAGCGGATCATCCTGAGGTTGTTGATCGGCTGAGGAAGGAGCTTGAAGACGGTATCGCGCGTGGTCGCACAACCCCAGGGGCGCAGCAATCGAACGATGCCGAGATCGTGATCATGAAGTCCAACAAAACAAAGCGTGCCACCGAGTAACCATTCACTACCCACACGATGAAGCGAGTCTTATACGCCCTAGTAATGGTGGCACTTTCCCTGCATGGGATGGCTGCCGAACCGACGAAGATGAATGTGCTCTTCATCATCTCAGATGACCTTACATCGACGGCCTTGTCCTGCTACGGCAACAAGGTTTGTAAAACTCCGAACATTGATCGTCTGGCGGCGCGAGGCACGCGGTTTACGCGAGCCTATTGTCAAGGAACCTACTGCGGTCCATCTCGCGCCTCCTTTATGTCGGGTTATTACCCTCACGCGACTGGGGTGATGGGTTACACCAATCCGCGGCCAGAAATTGGTGATCGCGAGATGTGGTCACAGCATTTCAAGAACGCTGGCTATTATGCTGCACGGGTGAGCAAGATCTTTCACATGGGCGTTCCTGGTGGCATTGAGGAAGGAAGTGATGGTGCGGATGATCCTGAGTCGTGGACTGAGAAATTCAACAGCCAAGGTCCTGAATGGAAGGCCCCCGGTAATGGCGAAACATTGGAGAAAAATCCAGACGGCAAACGCCCCGTCGTTGGAGGGAATACTTTCGTTGTGGTGGAGGCGGATGGGGGTGACGAGGTGCATTCCGATGGCAAGACGGCGAAGAAGGCCTGTGAACTGATCGCGCAACACAAAGACTCGCCCTTCTTTTTGGCCGTTGGATTCGTTCGACCTCATGTGCCATTCGTCGCGCCGCAGAATTATTTTGAACCCTTCCTGCCGTATGAAAACACCGTGCTGCCGATGAAGGTGCCGGGTGATTGGGACGACATTCCGAAGGCTGGGATCAACTACAAAACGAGCCTCAACATGCAGATGGATCTTCGTCGGCAAAAGAAGGCTGTGGGCGGCTATTATGCCTGCGTTTCGTTTATGGATGCGCAAGTTGGTAAGGTTTTAGATGCTCTCGAAGCGGCGGGAGTTGCAGAGAAGACGATCATCATCTTCACCAGTGATCATGGTTATCATCTGGGAGAACATGACTTCTGGGCAAAGGTGAGTCTCCACGATGAATCCGCCCGAGTGCCTCTCATCATCAGCGTTCCAGGGAAGAAGGCTGCTGTCAGTTCTTCCTTGGTGGAGTTGCTAGATCTTTATCCGACGACGGCAAGCCTCTGCGGTCTCGATGTGCCTGGACGGCTTCAAGGTAA
>CAZCAL010000290.1:0-5968 GCA_964496625.1 uncultured Verrucomicrobiaceae bacterium
TCGCGAAACCTTTGAAGGCATCCTGACCCGCAAGGGCGATGTCGCACGCATCCTCCGGCAGATGCATCGCGTTGGTTTCCTTGGCAAATACATCCCCGAATTTGGTGCATTGACGTGTCTGGTGCAGCATGAATTTTTTCATCACTACACAGCGGACGAGCACACATTGCGCACGATTGACATCCTGGATGAACTCAGTGGTGCCCAGGCAAAAGGCCGCGAGTTCTATCAATCGCTCTTCCGCGAGATGCAGCAGCCCGCCATCCTTTATCTAGCCCTCCTGCTGCATGACTCAGGCCGCGCTGCGAACAAGCGCACCCATTCCGATGAAAGCGTCACTTTAGCCGACGCCGTAGCGCGTCGCATGCTGATCAAACTAGAGCGGCGTCAGTTGCTGCTGTTTCTGGTGGATAACCACCTGCTCATGTATCGCACCGCGACAACAATGAATCTGGAGGACCCCAGCGTCATCGAAGAATTTGCCCAGGTGGTCCGCACCAAGGAGAACCTGGATGCTCTGATGCTGCTGACGTATGCGGACTCCCGAGGCACTAGCGACAAAAGCTGGAGCGGTTACAAGGAAGGCTCCGTCCGGCAGCTCTACCATCTGACGCGGGAGTATCTGAATGCACCCGCCGACTTCATGATCCGCGCCAGCGTGGACCTCAATGAAGTACGCAAGGCACTCAACGAGCAGATGAGCGCCTCTTATGCCGAGGAGATCGAGGCACATGTGAGCAACATGCCGCAGGCTTACTTCAACTTCCGGCCCATCGATTCAGTCGTCTCCCACATTCGCCAGTTCCGGGAATTTTTCCTCCAACTCGTCCACGAAGAGGCTGCTGCGGGCCTTATGCCGGTGATGCACTGGACTGACCATCCCGAACAGAGCCACTCAGAACTCACCGTCGCCTGCTGGGATCGCCGTCTGCTCCTAGCGAGAATTTCCGGCGCCCTGGCAGCGGAAAACGTGAACATCCTCAGCGCAGACCTCTATCAACGCACCGATAATCTCGTGCTGGATGTGTTCCACGTGTGCACCACAAACTTCACCGCCGTGTCGGTGAAAAGCACCCGCCAACGCGTCGAAAAAGCCGTTCGAGATGCATTTTTAAAGCGCAGCTTTGATTTTAGTGAGGCAATCGCCAGTCGTCGAAAGGTGCAGAAAGAGATTGATGAAATGCTGGCAGAAGTGCCGCAACGCGTCCTCATCAATAACCACATATCGCCATTTCACACCGTGGTGGAACTCCAGGCCGTTGACCGCTTGGGCCTGCTCTACGACGTATTGATGGCGATTGGCAAACTTGGCCACAACGTCACCCACGCCCGGATCAATACTGAAAAAGGCGTCGCTCTGGATAGCATTTACGTTCAGAATCCAGCGGCAGCCAAGGTGGATTCGCCCAGTGATCTCCAGCAACTTCAGCAGTCTCTGGAGACCGTGATCTTTGGGCGCTCAACGAAGTGAGGCGGCAGTTTTTCTGCCGTCCACCACGCTACTTCTTCTTGCCTTTCTTCTTCGCACCGGGGGCAGGAGACTTTTTGTGAATCTCAATCGGCACTGCGTTTTGCTGCGGTGCACCTGGAGTGCTGCGCCCTTCAGCGACGTATTGCTCCAGAACCTTCGTCAGACGGGCTACAACTTCAGGCTCTTGCGATTCGAGGTTGTGTTGCTCCCCGATGTCTGCCTGAAGATCATAAAGCTGCACGGGCGGAGATCCGGCAGGTTCTTGCCCTGGGCGGGGTGCACTCCAGCCACCTGAACCCGGGCAAAGCTCAAGCTTCCAGCGGCCTTCACGCACGGCGAAGTAACCACCAATGGAGTGATGAACAACGATAGAGCGACGCCCATCACGCGGCTCCCCCTTGAGGGCAGGTAGGAAGCTGAAACTATCTTCTGCCGCGTTTTCAGGCAGCTTGACGCCAGCAACCTCAGCCGCAGTGGCCATGAAATCGGTCAGGCATACCAATTGATCGCTCTTTCCGCCCGCCTTCACGCCCGCCGGCCAGCGCACCATAAAGGCAACGCGGTGCCCACCATCGTAGATGTCTGCTTTGTGACCGCGAAACTCGTAACTAGGGTTGTGCCCTTTGGCCAAAAGCTCATCAAACTTAGCACTCGGCGAACATCCGTTGTCACTCGTGAAGACCACAAACGTGTCTTCCGTCAGGCCCTCATCATCCAATGTTTTCAGGAGGGTTCCAACGGCAGCATCTGTCTCCATGACAAAATCGCCGTATGGATTGAGACCGCTTTTGCCCTGCCATTCCTTATTCGGAAGGATGGGCGTGTGTGGAGAGGCGAGAGGTAAGTAGAGGAAGAAGGGCTTCCCCGCCTTTGCATCTGCTGCGCGTTCCTTGATCCAGCCGACGGCCTGATCGCGGAGTGTGGGCAGCACTTCATAACCGGTGAAGCCAGGCGCTGCCGGCCCTTGCCGTGTGGTTGCCCCCGTGCGCCCCGCCATCATCTCAATGGTTCGGTCTTCGGTTGGCAAGGCTGTCACCTGATCATTTTTGATGAAGCAATAGGGCACCATGTCCAATGACGCAGCAATTCCAAAGTAGTAATCAAAGCCTACGCTGTTCGGACCATTCTTGATCGGTTTGCTGTAATCGACGTTCCAGACTTGCTCGCGCGATTCAATAGTCAGATCCGAAACATCGCCGCCGTCTTTGCGCGCCCAATCCATCCCCAGATGCCATTTGCCGATGCAGGCAGTGGCGTAGCCTTGCTCTTTCAGCATTGAGGCGACGGTCATCCGCCCTTGTTCGATGAGGCGTGGGCTCAGGCCACCCAAGACCCCGTTTTGCAATTTGCTGCGCCAGTTGTAGCGACCGGTCATCACCCCGTAACGAGTCGGGGTGCACACACTTGAACTGGTGTGTGCGTCCGTGAAGATCATCCCCTCACGACCAATGCGATCCATGTTTGGCGTCGGGATCTTACCCTCTTTGTTGAGGATTTGGACGTCACCGTAACCCAAGTCATCACAAAGAATGAAAATGAAATTGGGCTTAGAGGCCGCATGCGCGTTGGCGATCAGCCCCAGGCAAAAAAAGAGTGTCAGGATTTTCATCGTTCAGAGTTCAGTTCGCTAGTTATCAATTCTCATTTCGCCTTTTTCTTCCCCTTGCCCTTTGCTTTTCCCTTGGGCTGCACTGGCGGATTCGCTTCCCCATCAAAGGCCTTGTTTCCATGGGCCAACCGCGGTGGGTCTTCCGTTTCTTTCACTTCGACGCGTAACCGTTGAAGCTCTGCCTTTAGCTCGGTGACGGTGTCTGCATAAGCAGGATCATTGTAGTAGCTGCGGGTCTCAAGCGGATCCTTCTCACGGTCCAGCAGTTCCCAGTCATCGACATCTGGCTTGTAGTAATGAATGAGCTTGTAGCGATCCGTCACGACGCCGTAGTGCGGGCGGACGTGATGGGGCACGGGGAACTCATAGTAGTGGTAATAGAAGCTCTTGCGCCAGTCCGCAGGGCTTTCACCTTTGAACAATGGCACGAGCGAGTGACCCTGCATGTCCGAGGGTTGTTCCACACCACCTAGATCCAGAAAGGTCTGCGCAAGATCCAAGAGTGAGACGATGTGATGATCTACCGTTCCTGGCTTGGAGACGCCCGGCCACCGGACCAGGAATGGTGTGCGTAAGGACTCCTCAAAAATCCAACGCTTGTCGAACCAGCCATGCTCGCCCAGATAAAATCCTTGGTCGCTGGAGATGATGATGACGGTATTCTCAGCGAGGCCTTCTTTATCCAAATAATCCAACACGCGGGAGATGTTTTCATCGACGCCTTTGACGCAGGCAAGGTAGTCATGCATGTAACGTTGATAGCGCCAGTGGACGAGGTCCTTCCCAGCTAGATTCGCCTCACGATACTTCGCGTTGCGCGGCTCATAATACTCATCCCAGTAGCGGCGCTGATCTGGATTCAATGTAGCTGGCGGCACCAGCTTTAAATCGCGATCCGTCATCGTCCGCTCGATGCCCATATCGTGATCACTCAGCGCCTTGCTACGGCCTTCAAAGGCATCAAAAAGCGTCTCGGGTTCGTCATAGACCCGGTCTTTATCAAAGTCGAGGTGACGCAATGCAGGCTCCCACTCACGGTGCGGTGCCTTGTGCTGGCACATCATCATGAAGGGTTTGGTTTTGTCCCGGTTCTTCAGCCAGTCCAAGGTCAAATCGCCAATGATATCGGTGACGTAACCCTCGTGAGTCACCGGCTTGCCATTATCGATCATCGGCGGGTTGTAGTACGCGCCCTGTCCGGGAAGAATGTTCCAGTAATCGAAGCCCTGCGGATCTGTCATCAGATGCCATTTCCCGATCACCGCTGTGCTGTAGCCAGCCTTTTGCAATAGTTTTGGGAAGGTCTGTTGGTCACCATTGAAGCGGCTGTTGCTGTTGTTGTAAAAGCCGTTCAAATGGGAATACTTGCCCGTCTGGATCACCGCCCGCATCGGACCGCAGATGCTGTTGGTGACCAGGCAGCGCTCAAACCGAATGCCTTCCCTGGCGACGCGGTCCATGCCGGGAGTCTCCAAGAGATGACGCTTTTCACCGTAGGCGCTGATGGCCTGCGTCGTCATGTCATCGGCAAAGAAAAAGAGGATATTGGGGCGCTTTTGGTCAGCGGCTTGAGTAGCCGCCGTCAAGGCAAATAGGCAGACAGTGAGCAGGGATCGAATCATGGCTGAATGGGTTGGGCGGAGAGCGTCGTAGCACTCTGCGGATAGAGGTAACGAGGTGCCGCATCCTAAAGTTACTGCGAATTGCACACTTCAAAAACACACAACGGCCAGCCCCGTCACCAGAGCTGGCCGCCAGGACACACTGAAGGCCGCGCAACGCGGCTCAGCGGCTTACTTGTTGCACTTTTCGCAGACTTTGCCTTCCTTCTCGGCGGCAACGCAGCACGGATGGGCGCATTTTTCACCCTTCTTGGCAGCCTTGTCACAGCAGCCTCCGTCCTTGTATTTCTTATCAGCAGCGATTCCGCCAGATGCAAGAGCAAGGCTGGAAATCACAATCGCAATCACTTGGGTCAGCTTCATGGGATGATGTATCGGTTGGTTTATGTTTGTTGTTTGAGTCAACAGGTCTCCCCAATGGGGCGACCTGTTGCTCAAAGATTCCATACGGTCCGACTGCAAATGTCGATACAATGTTCTGTAAAGTGTGAATGGCTCGGGAGAACGGTGCCCGTTCAAAGTTGCTCCGCCAGCGGGTCCCCCTGCCCCTGCAACCAGCTCTTCAATCGGGCCAGCATTGCCGCCCTTCGCTCTGATTGCTTGGATTCAGCAGACAGATCATGCATCTCTTCGGGGTCCTCTTTTTCATCAAAGAGCTGCACCCGACGGACTTGCGGATACACGATCAATTTCCAGCGACCATCGGAGATCATGCGCTGGGTGTCGGTAAAGTAACCGAAGATCTCATCGCGGACTCCATCCTTTTCTCCACGAATGACGGGCAGCAGACTCCGCCCCTGAACGGTATCAGGCACCGGGATCCCGGCAGCATCGCAGAACGTTGGGAATAGATCGCGCAGATAGCAGAGCGCGTCTTTTTGCGCGCCTAGAGGCACCCCAGGGCCAGCGAAGATCAACGGCACTCGGCTAGTGTGTTCGTATTGATTTTGTTTCCCCAGCAGGCCGTGACTACCCATCGCGAGACCTTGATCGCTGGTATAGACAATGAGCGTGTTCTGCAACTGGCCCGCAGTCTCCAGCGCAGTGATCATGCGCCCCACCTGAGCATCCACATCGCTGATCAGTGCAAAGTAGTACTGAAGCTCGACCTTTACCGCATCGGGCAGCAGGGGCCTTGGCAGCCGCAGCCGGAGCGGCCGCACCGCCCGCAGCGCCTTCCGCACCTTCTTCTTCCTTCTTCTTTTTCTTCTTCTTCATCTTCAGCTTGCGGACGCGGGTCTTGGGCAGACCAAGGGGCGAATCGCC
>CAZCAL010000290.1:5978-6247 GCA_964496625.1 uncultured Verrucomicrobiaceae bacterium
CGATATTGCCGTGATCAAAGGGATGCTGCGGGGCAAAATTGGGCGGTAGCGGCAAAGATTTCGCGTCGTAAGCGGTCTCCCAGCCCGGCGGCATCAAGCGTGGATCATGCGGCGCGGTGAAATTGACATGCAAAAAGAATGGCCCCTGAGTCACCGCCTCAGCAATCACCGACACCGCCGCATCGCCGATGTGTCGAGATGTCTCCGGCTGCAGCCCCACCCCTTTTTCCAGTTCCACTTTGCCGTCGTCAGTCTTGAAGGTCCAGCCT
>CAZCAL010000291.1:0-6241 GCA_964496625.1 uncultured Verrucomicrobiaceae bacterium
CCGACATGCGGTCAGTGGAGGTCTCGCTCAATTGTCTCCAAGTGGCGATGCCTTCCGCATTGAAGAGGCCTTCAATCTTGGGACCAATGCCTTCAACGATTTTGAGGTCATCTTGGGCGATGCGTTTGCCCATGATTGCGGTCGCTTCAGGAATGCGTGCACCGCTTTCGAGAGGTGTGGTTCTGCCAGAACCTTCGAGAGACAAGCCGGGAAGAATGTCTGAATCACCAGCGGCACTTGGAGTAGGCCCGCTAAAGAGTCCCTGAACCGCAATGGGCGAAGTCGATTCCGCCACCGCGCTTGCTTCTTCAGCAGGTTTCGCATTTGCGGCTTCTGCCGCGGCGTTTGCTTCTTCGGCGGCTATTTCATCTGCGGCAGCCTTGGCGTCCTGTTCAGCTTTGGCAGCTGCTTCTGCGGCAGCGTTTGTTGCATCGACTGCTTTTGCCTCTGCGACTTGCTTCGCCTTTGCTGCGCGGGTTTCTGCGGCAGCTTTGGCGTAAGCAATCATCTTGGCTCTTGCTTCCTCGGCGGCCCTTGCTGTTTCGCTTTGGGGTCCTATGGCTGCGGGTGGCACATCTGCTTCTTTCGTGCTGGATGACTGGTCGGCTTCAGGGGTGGTTGCCTCGGCTGCTGGTGTGGGGGCAATACTGGCGAGTCCCAATGGCGCGGCGGCGCGGATGATTTTTGGTAGGGGCACTTCGACCTTTGGTTCTTCGCTCAGGGGGAGGCGAGCGATTTCTTCGAAGGGGTCAACCTTCGTTTTCCTTGGGGCGACTCCGGCTTTGGAAAGTCGTTCTTGGAGACGCTCTGCCTCCGCTCGGGCAGCGTCGCGTTCACGCTGGACTGTGCCAAAAGAGTTCGTTGCGGTGGCGAGAGATCTACGGGCCTGCTGTAGCTCTGCCTGGAGTTCCGTAACACTGGCATTAGCTGGTTTTGCGGTGGTGGAGCGGAGGCGCGCGATTTCTTCGCGGGCTTTGGAAAGCTCGTTCTCAGCCGTGAAGACTCGTTCTTGTTGTTTCTTGATGGCCTCGTTGACCTTTGAGGTGGCACTGTCTGCCGATTCTCGCGCTTTTTGCGCTTGGATGCGAAGGCTGTCTGCCTCTGTCTTGGACGCATCCAACTCTTTGCGCAGTGCAGCAAGTTCGTTGCGATCTGCAGTATTGGTCTTTACGCGCTGCAGTTCTGCTTCTGCATTGCTGGCGGCGGTTCGGGCACTGCGGAGCTCGGCTTCAAGCTTGGCCGTTTTGTCGGGGGCTGTCTGCACTTCGGGGCGGGAGGAAGTGCATTTGCCAAGCTTGCAGCGCAACCACCAGCCAAGCCAGCCAAAGATGATCGCGGTGATCGCGAGTGCGAGATAATTTTTGACGATGAAGTTGATGTATCCGTCGAGCATAGTGAGTGGGGTTTGGGGCGTTGAAAAATGTGGAGAACCTTAGGGATAGACGAGAGCATCCACACGACGGTGCTGGGGGCGGCCAGCCTCGGTGCCATTCTCTGCGTTGAGCTCATTCTGGCCAGCGCCACAACTGAGCTGTGCATCATCGCTGATGCAAGCCGCCTTTGATGTACAAAGATTGCATGGCCCCTTTAGTAGCCGAGCATCGCCAAAAGCTCAAACTTTCTAAACAAATATTCCCATGCCTCGCCGTTTTGTTACGCTCTTTGCGACGGATCAGACACAAACAAACCATGGCAGAAGGTTGCAATCTTTGTCAAATCGTTGACCCTGCGCACCCCATGCCCAGTCTGGACACCCGCGAAGTCATCCTCGAAGCCCGTGAGCTCACCCGTGAGTTTGATGGAGTGAAGGCTTTGGATGGCTTTAGTTTTAAGCTGCATCGTGGCGAAGTTCTTGGCCTACTGGGTGCGAATGGGGCGGGCAAGACGACGGCGATGAATTGTCTGCTCGGTCTCACACTACCTACTTCTGGCGGTCTGTATGCTTTTGGTTTGGAACTGCAAAAGCATCGCATCGATATCCTGCGTCGGGCGAATTTTTCATCGGCGTACACCTCCCTGCCGGGGAACCTGCTGGTCTGGCAGAACCTTACAGTCTTCGCCCGTATTTATGGAGTCCGCGATCCACGCAAACGCATCGATGAACTGCTGGAGATGATGGAGATCAGTCACCTGCGCAAGCGAGTGACTGGACAGCTCTCTGCGGGAGAAAGCACTCGTGTGAATTTGTGCAAAGCCTTCCTCAATCAGCCGGAATTACTCATGCTGGATGAGCCGACGGCAAGTCTCGATCCAGACATCGCAGATAAAGTGCGCAAGGTGGTGAGAAGGGTCCAGGCGGAATTGAATTGCGGGATTCTCTACACCTCCCACAACATGAAGGACATCGAGGAAGTCTGCGACCGCGTCATCTTTCTTCACAAAGGCAAGATTGTGATGGAAGGCTCTCCGGCGGAGATCGTCGAACGATCCCAGGGTGCATCCTTGGAAGATGTCTTCATCAAGATCGCGCGCGATGGCGAGATCGTCGATGAAGCCGCGAAACCAACCTCTGCAGAGCCATCATGAGTTTCCGAGTCGTCAGCGCCCTGATTTTGCGGCACCTTTTTCTATACACACGCTCGCCGATGAGGTTGATCGAACTGATCTTCTGGCCTGTCGTGGAACTCCTGATTTGGGGCTATCTCACGATGTACATTCAGGAGAATACGACGGGCGAGTTTCCCCGCATCATCACCTATCTGCTCGGTGCAATGATTCTGTGGGATGTCATCTTCAGGGCGCAGCAAGGCGTCGCCATTTCGTTTCTCGAAGACGTCTGGACACGCAATTTGCTGAACGTCTTCGTCGCCCCGGTGCGAACCAGTGAGTTTCTCGCCGCTACCTTTGGCGTCGGCCTCTTGCGCATTCTCATTACGGTGGGGGTGCTCTCGCTGATGGCGCTGTCGCTGTACGCATTCAACGTGTTCACCCTGGGCTGGGCATTGCTGCCGTTTTTCCTGAACCTTATGGTCAGTGGCTGGGCGCTGGGGATGCTCTCCACCGCCTTGATTCTGCGCTGGGGGCAGGCGGCGGAAAGCCTGGCGTGGGCAGTGCCTTTTTTCATCCAACCGCTTGTCGCCGTCTTCTATCCCGTCAGCGTCATCAAGCCAGAGTGGATGCAATCCGTCTCCCTCGCGCTGCCACCGACCTATGTCTTCGAAGGAATGAGAGAAGTGCTCAAGGATGGCGTGTTTAGCTGGGAGAAACTGGCCTGGGCAGTTGGATTGAACATTGTATTCTTGGCTCTCGCAGGAGGTGTCTTTGCCTGGATGCTGACTCTGACCCGAAAACGCGGACTGCTCACCAAATTCGCCACTCAGTAGACTTTGGTGGGTGCGAGACCGAGAACCAGGGTTGCCTCAGGTCGCTGAAACTGGTATTCCCATGGAATCATGACCTCACGATTTCTGCCCACGCTCTTCGCAGCGCTCGCATTTTCTGGCCCGTTGCTTTCGCAAACACCAGGTGACTTTAGCACGAACTTTGTCACCCATGGTCCGATGCTCGGAAAGCCGGAGGCGCATCGGATGCGGGTCTGGGCTCGCACAGAGAGAGCTGGGACGTTTGTGGTGAAGTATGGTTTGGCGGAAGCGGCCCTGGATCAAACGTCAGCGGTAGCGACGACGACGCTGGAGCACGACTACACCGGCTGGGTATCTCTGGAAAAGCTGAAGGCTGGCACCACCTACTACTATCAGGTTTATGTGAATGATCTGCCGTCTGGGCCTGCTGGACGTTTCCTCACGCTGCCGGATGGAGACGACTTTCGCAACGCAGAGCACAACCCACGCGGGCTCTTCAACTACCGTTTTCAATTTGGATCCTGTGCGAATCAGAATCCCAAGGATGGCATCGGCCCGAGCCTGCCATCCTACGCAACGATGCAGCGGGAACTCCGAGGCAAGGTCAGCTTTTCCGTCATGAACGGTGATTTCATTTATGAGGAGCATCGCTCCATGCCTGTGGAGGATTGGTTGGCGCAAGCTGGCATCACTCCAGCGCAGACGCCTGCAGTGGTAACGCTGGCACCCTCGCTTGTAGGCCTCTGGCAGAACTACAAATCGTATCTTTCTCGCGGCACCAATCTCAGCACCTGGATGCGCAACATGCCGACGGTGTTCACCTTTGATGATCATGAGCTAGTCAATGACATCCGCGGTGCGGGGACCACTGGATTTCGCGAGCGACGCGCGGTCTTTCGCGACATCGGCATTCGCGCCTGGGAAGATTATGCGGGATGGGCAAATCCGATGGTTACCTCGCAGGACATTCATTTTGGGAAAGCCCAGTTTACCAAGGGCAGCGATGTCTTGATCGATGAGCAGTCGGACTTCACCAAGATTGACCTGAAGCAGGCGGCGAATCTGCATGTCCACTGGGGCACGCAGACAGCGGGCGAAGACGATGTGCGGCTTGATGCGCAACCTGGCAATCCCAACGCGGGTGTCTTTGCCATCGCTGAGGTCATCGATGCTCACCGATTGCGCATCAGTCCCGCAGCTTACGCGGACGGTAGCGCCTCGTATTCGATTGGTCGGCGCAGCTATGGAAAGATGACGGTGGCCAATTGTGACTACTTCATTCTCGATTGCAAGACCCACCGTCAAATGCATGACCCAAAGAACCCCGCAAAACCAGGGCTCACGCTATTGGGGATCGAACAAAAGGCGTGGCTATTGGATGAGATGCGGAACAGTAAATCCGACTTCTTTTTTGTGGTGTCTTCGGTGAATTTCATGATCCCGCACATGGGCGGGGGAGGTCATGAAATT
Source organism: uncultured Verrucomicrobiaceae bacterium (assembly GCA_964496625.1). Lineage (GTDB taxonomy): Bacteria > Verrucomicrobiota > Verrucomicrobiia > Verrucomicrobiales > Verrucomicrobiaceae > JACKQF01. The sequence continues at coordinate 4,773 of CAZCAL010000291.1, forward strand.
ACGGCGGGGAAGGATGAAGCCTGGACCTCGATGCTGGCGGAACGGGAGGAACTGATTGATGCTTTTGATGCGCTCAATAAGCCGGTCTTTGTGCTGACGGCAGACCTCCACAACAGCTTTGCGATCCGCATCACTGACCGCGTGTGGGAATTTGCCAGCGGGCCTCTGAACTCGGTGAATCATGTGCCTGCGAACGACGAGGCTGGCCGACCTGCAACAGGCCTGTTCAAGTCCGGCCCCAGGGTGTGTGATATCCGCTGGTCTAGCTACATCTTGCCCGATCTTGATCGCTTGCAGCGCCTGTATCCCTATTACTGCGTGGCGCAGATCAATAACGTCTATAACATGCCGCAGAAGCTGGGTGATACCCGCTGGGTGGCCTATCCAAACCCGCAGGTAGTGTTTCAGTACTTTGATGGGCGCACTGGCGAACTTCAATATGCCGAGGCCATTAGCACCTCACGGAGTCGGTAAACCGTAAGTTTGAAGGCAATCGGATAGTTTAGATCACTCATGCGTTTTGTTTTATCCCTTCTCTTGGTTGCCGGCACGTCCGTATTGACGGCTGCGGACAAGCCTAACATGATCTTCATTCTCAGCGATGATGTCGCTCAGGGTGATCTGGGTTGTTACGGTCAAAAGCTGATCCAGACTCCGAACCTTGATCGAATGGCCGCAGAGGGTGTCCGCTACACGCAGGCGTATGCTGGCACCAGCGTCTGCGCGCCATCGCGATCCACCCTGATGACAGGCCTGGACACTGGTCACTGCCCAATCCGCGCCAATCGGGAGATCCAGCCGGAGGGACAGATGCCGCTGCCTGAGAGCACGCGGACGGTGGCTCATCTGCTCAAGAACGCGGGGTATGCAACCGCCGTGATGGGCAAATGGGGAATGGGGATGTTTGACACCACGGGTAGCCCATTGAAGAAGGGCTTTGATCACTTTTTTGGCTACAACTGCCAGCGCCACGCGCACTCCTATTTCCCGACCTATCTTTACAATGACGACAAGCGGTTCGATCTGCCTGGAAACACGGGTAAAGGAGTGGGCAAGACGTATGCGCAAAACTTGATCGAAGACGAAGTCCTGCGCTGGGTGAAGGAGAAAAAGGATCAGCCGTTCTTCCTCTTTTACGCGATCACGCTGCCGCATGGCAATTTTGAAATCGATGATCAGGGGATTTACAAGGACAAGCCGTGGACGGAACTGCAGAAGAACTATGCAGCGATGGTGACACGCTTGGATCATGACATTGGGCGGCTTTTGCAGACGCTCAAGGATTGTGGAATCGACGATCGCACCCTGGTCATGACAGCGGGGGACAATGGCTCGTCGTTTGACCCGAAGTCTGAGATCGGGAAACTCTTCGACCAGGCGATGGGTGGTCAATTGCGTGGCTTCAAGCGTGGCATGTATGAGGGGGCGCTACGGCAGGCGGCCATCGCCCGCTGGCCGGGTGTGATTCC